>CAYFEZ010000021.1:0-10900 GCA_964342215.1 uncultured Dehalococcoidales bacterium
TTACCAATTACTTCTTTCTCCGGTGTCGCAACTATATTTCGTATACCCGAAGGCACTTTTAATTTTGGAAATATTGACAAATAAAAAAAAAGGACTACAATCTATACATTTGGTAAGCTAGAAAGGGGAGTTTAAAATGGGGGAAAAGATCTGTTATTTTAATGGAGAGTATATCAGGGAAAGTGAAGCTAGAATTAATATATTGGACCGGGGTCTCTGGGAGGGCGGAGTCTATGACGTCGGGAGGACTTACAATAGTGTTCCATTTAAGTTAAAGGAGCACGTTGACCGTTTCTTCCGTTCTCTCCGCTGCCTACCGTTCATTAAATTTGATCTATCACCGGAAGAGGTAACCGCTGTTATTCTTAGAGTCTTCAAACGTAACGAAGAATACTTGAAGCAGGATACCGACTGCACGTTTGTATATAGGCTCACTCGGGGAGTATTGTCTAGTCAGCCGCCTAGACCTACTTTTTATGTGCATCTGCAGTCTTTAGTTCCCAACTATAATCAGATGGCGAAATGGTACCAAGAAGGAGCTCACATGGTAGTAGCAAGTACTAGGCAAATACCTCCTCAGTGTCTGGACCCTAAAATAAAACATACCAACAGACTATGTAATTTGTTAGCTGACTATGAGGCCAAGATGGTTGACCCTGAGGCATTTGCTTTAATGCTCGATATTAATGGCTTTGCGACTGAATGCCCAATAAATAATTTTTTTATCGTAAAAGACGGTAAGTTGTTCACCTCAAGGATGATGAACTGCCTACCGGGTATTACACGGCAAGCAGTTCTAGAATTAGTCCCAGCGCTTAAAATAGAATGTGTGGAAAAAGATTTAGCTGTTTATGACCTATGTAATGCGGATGAGATTATGATTACAGGCACCTCTTTTGCCATTATTCCGGTTTCTAAATTTAATGGGAGAGTATTACCAACACAAATGCCAGGGGCAATTACGAAGCAGTTGCAAGCAGCCTTCAGCAAGAACGTTAACTATGATATTGTACGACGAGTTTTAGATTACGTTCAAACAAAAGAGTGATGGCAGGCGAGTTTTTTCCATGTTTTCAGGGGTGTTGTTAGTTAGGGTGCGTCCGGGTTGGGGAATAATTAAGCCACAATATCAATAGCGTATGGCGCGGGACATAAAAATACAAGGGTAAGAATACGTGGAGAAATGAGGAGCAAGCAATGAGTTACGGGGCAGATCAATATGGTTGGGGTCATTTTGGATGTAGTCTCGTTGACTTTACGTCGCGGAGACCAGAAAATTGTTGGCGTGATTGAAGCGCTTGTATACCAACTCCAAGATGAACCGTATTACGAAATAAAATCAGATGGCTTATTTGAAATAGTACGCCTCTGGCCTTTTTATCATGGTTGTTTGTACTTTCTGTGGTTAACTTGTTTTTAGCCTCTTTTACCCTATGGTATGTCAATATAAAATCCACTTACATTATCGTATGGAGACATAACATCTTTTCCACTGCTCTCCACAAAAGTCTTATACTCCCCAGTATCTGCAAATACAGTAACGTGGTTGATTGTTTTGTAACTTGTGGGATTCTCCAAATCCATATAAACCAGCTGCACACCCCAATCTGGGGACATTGCTTTAAGAATACTTACCGTTAGAATAGCTAAATCCTCACAATCTCCCCCACCAAATGATAATGTCTCAAAAGGTAGACGTGGGGTTTCTTTCAATTCGCCAGCGTATGAACACAACTGAGTTACCATATTCCACGTTTCCTTTATTCTACTTTCATCATCCGAATGCCGTGAGTAGAAATCTTTAGCTATTGTTTGGAGGTGCGCTGTTTGTATGTAAGGTCGGCAATCAATAGCATACCTGCCACCTAACTTCACATATTTTTCTCCGTCAATAAATCTTTGTGCAAGATTGGGATACCCAAACTGCTTCAATTCTGAGATACTCCACTCACGCATAAGTGCTCCTGTTACCGTACTCCCCTCTATGGTCTCAACGTTAAATGTCCAAGATTCTATCTCATTTTCTAAGTTACGAAATTGGCAGTCAGCTTTTCTCCCATCCATTGTAATATACGGGGGTACGATTGCCCCTTCTAACTTTTGATTGAGTTCACTTTCATACCTGTCAAGCTCAAGTAAAAGCTCAGTGACAAGCTGTTCTGCACCCTCACGGTATTTGTTGCTCTGTTCGAGCTGGCTGTTGTATTGCTGAATCAAGTCATTATGCTTTTGCAATAGGTCATTATATTCGAGGTCGTGGGTGTCGTTCAGTTCGAGCTGGCTGTTGTATTGCTGAATCAAGCCATTATATTCGAGGTCATGTGTGTTGTTCAGTTCGAGCTGGCTGTCGTATTGCTGAATCAAGTCATTATGCTCTTGCAATAGGTCATTATATTCTCGTACATAATCATTTGCGTCACAAGACGGCAGGAAGAGCACGCATGATAAAAAGAATAATGAGACGAATAATTTCCAGGTTTTAAACATATAATTACCCCCTGTAAGGAATAGACGGATTCTGTTCTTTTTGCTCATTCTTGTCTTGTACCAACGGGCTTACACTGGATAAAATCAAACATTGTATAAATTTATTGAGTTTATTAGTAATTATATCAATTTTACCTTATTTTACTCCATCTATGTCCCGCACCATAATCCATTATGTATAGCTTGCCGCGGAAACTGTAACTAGTGACCCAATGGTCTGGGAATCCCATTCCGGTCTTAACTAGAACCTAACGCACGTTATATGCAGGGTTAATATTGTTTAGAGCGTCAAGAGCGAAGCAACCATAGTCTCCGCAGTACCCCTCTTAGTCTTCGAAGAGGTGCGAGTGGTTGTGGATGAGAAGAGTATTTCTTGCCCCTGTAATTCCTTACTCGCTTTATAGGATTGTCGGATACCAGGTAGCGTGCTGTCATTAAGGAACAATAAAACCATTAATATAACAAGTGGAAAGACTATTTTCTAGCTTTCACAATCTTGCAATCCCCACCTGGTGTTTGGCAGATAGGCTCGTAATCTGGATGAGATCCCCGTCTTTTATACCAATCATCTGCTGAGTTTCATCGTCGATTAAGGCATGTCCAGGATTGACTATGGACCTGAAGACAATCTTTGCTCGATAAGGTGCTGCTATTTGGTCGTTGAAAACCTCAACTAATTCACCCGAACGGAATCGTTTTGATTCCTCTCTATTGAGCATTACTGCTTTGATACCTTGGGTAAAAATTGGGGTTCCATAGCCTTTTGAAACGAATAATTGTTGCTTGTCTCTGAGAATCTTTCTTTGGTTTTCGGTCGCTTTAATTTCAACTAAGAGGTTCTCATGCTTGAAAACAACACCATAGACATTTCGTGCCGCCTCGATAGTTACGTAGCCTTGATACACATCATTTCTAACCTTATCTGGGTCTCTGTCCAATGGGTTACCATAACCACCACCGCCTGCACTCCTTAAGCTGATTGTGTCTCCTTTCTTCAAAGGGAGACCTGTAACTTTCCCGGTTGAAGAAAGTGGCTTCTCAGTCTCCCTGTCTCTAATCATATTCCATTGTTGAGAAAGTGGCGCGTGTCCTCCGAAGATACCGAATGGAGGAATCTTATTTCGGTCAGCAACAACGGAAAGGGCAGCCTCATCAGCTAATACTCTGACTTGTCTTATTATTCCCAACCCGCCCCTGAACTTTCCGGCTCCTCCAGAATCTGTCCTCAAAGAGAACTGATCGATAATTACCGGATATAAGCTTTCCACAAGTTCGTGTGATGAGAGGTAAACATCCCCTGAGATTGGGCTTCGCATGGCACTGGGACCATCCATGATAAATGTGCCTCCGTTACCACCGGCCGGGAATTCATAATAGATGAAATGTTTATTAGACGATTTATCAAAGCCACTGATGTAAGAATGGTTTACTGTACCATAATCGCCTCCGCTGACTGCATCAGGCATGGCATTGGCCAGGGCACCGATTACGCAAAAGGCAACACGGAAAAAGACCTCAGTGCAGCCTCCTGTGGCAGCACCTGGATTAGGATTCACTAGGGAGCCAAGGGGAGCATTGACCTTCACTAGTCGGAAAAGACCTTCGTTGGTCACACCTCGGGGATCAAGGGCTATTTTTATGGCCTCAACGGCCCCACAGTAGGTTACTGAATAGGGTGCATTGATGCAGCCCTGAGATTGCGGCGAACTACCATCGAAGTCAATCAGTACAGAGTCGCTATGAATCGTTACGCATACTTTAACCCTCAAAGCATCATGGGTAAAACCGTCATTATCTAAATAATCCTCGTAATGATAGGTTCCCTTAGGTGCCTGTTTTAGTTTTTCCAAGAGGTATTTTTCAGTACGGTCGACAATTTCCTGCCCGCAAGTCTTTATAGTTTCAAACCCATAGTGCTCTACCAACTCTAAGCAAGATTTTTCACCAGTCTTACATGAGGCAATCTGACTCATTAAATCGCCAAATCTTTCCTCCCGGTTTCGCATATTGGATAAGAATAGGTCTAAAACCCCCTCATTTATTTTACCTGCTTCGTATAATTTTAAAGGGGGAATCACCATGCCTTCCTGATAAATTTCTCTGGCTACGCCAGATAGACTGCCAGGTACCTGACCTCCTACGTCTGTCCAATGCCCCCGGTTAACGGCAAAGAATAGAGGTTCTTCTTGGTAGAAAATGGGCATACAAACTAACACGTCTGGAAGGTGGTTTCCGCCGAAAGATGGGTCATTCATGATAAAAACATCTCCAGGCTTGATACTGTTCTGAAATTTTTTAAGGATGGCCCTCATTGAAAAAGGCATGGGGCCGATATGGGCGGGTAGCCCTGCATCTAAAGTTAACAATTCTCCGGCGGCGTTGAACAAGGCACAGGAACAATCGCGCCCATCATAGATAACCGAGGAGTAGGCAGTTCTGACCAGCGAAACAATCATTTCCCTAGAAATAAAGCGGAGTCTATTATTAACGATTTCCAGCGTAACCGGATCAACGGTTGCCATTGCCCGAAATCAACCTCCTTACCTATTAGTTATGAGAATATTCCCGTATTCGTCGATATCTGACATGAATCCAGGTGGAATAATAGTTGTTGCGGTAAATTCTTCAATGATGGCTGGACCCCTGATTCTGCTTCCATAAGCCAAGTCGCTGCGCCCGTATATGGGACAATCGATCCATCCCCTTTCCTTGAAATAGACGTGCCTCAGCTCCTTTAAGACCGGCTGCCTTTTTTTCTGAGGTATTTTTGGAATTGGAGGCTTCCTTACCTTGCCTACTGCTGTTACGCGGAAATTAACAATTTCCGCGGGTTTCTCTAAGAAGCATTGCCCGTAATGCCTTTCATAAGTCTCATGAAATACCTTTTGCAGTTTCCTGGTAGTTGATACCGTCACCCTTTCTCCTGGAAATGGGATGTCTATTTCATGTGCCTGTCCAATGTACCGCATGTCGGTACTCCTTATGGTAGTTATGTCATTAATATTGATGCCTTCTCCCCTGAGCGTCTCGATGCCCTTGGATTCAAGGGTACAGAATATCCCTTCCATCTTCACCGGGTCTGACGCTGCAGTATTCATGATATAGGTCCGGACAAAGTCATGCCTTAAATCGGAGCAGAGGAAACCAAGGGCTGAGAATGCTCCTGGGGTGGCGGGAATGACATTGGTACTGACACCCAATTCCCTCGTAATAAAAGCACTATGCATCGGTCCAGCTCCGCCAAAGCCAAAAATGGTATACTCCCGAATGTCAATCCCCTTTGAAATCGATACCATACGCATAATATCGACTACCTTTGCCACTGCTATTTCAATAATCCCTCCTGCAGCACCAATCAAGTCAAGTTTGAGGGGATTTGCTATCTTCTCCATTATTGCTTTAATGGCTTTTTCTTTGTTTAGCTGAATTTTGCCTTCTAACAGGTTACTCAAACGCCCCAACACGAGGTTTGCGTCAGTAATCGTAGGTTCCTCGCCACCTAGATCGTAACAAGCCGGTCCTGGGTCGGCACCGGCGCTTGTCGGCCCCACCTGCAAAAAACCATAATCGTCCACCCAAGCTATACTGCCGCCTCCTATTCCCAATTCAACCATATCAACGACCGGAACCCGAATCGGATATCCCGCTGGACTATAGGATGTGGTTACCTTTACGTTTCCCTGACTTATCAGTCCTGCCTTGGAGGTTGTGCCGCCCATATCGAAAACGGCGATATTAGTACAGCCGATTAAATTACCAATATTCTTGGCGGCGATGATGCCACCTACAGGTCCAGATTCAATAATCTGCACGGGGAACATCTTTGCTAGAGCGGAAGTCATCAGTCCGCCGTTAGACTGCATTACGTACAGATCTGAGGCGTAGCCTTGCTTTTGTAAATTGCTTTCAAGCTTGTCAAGATATTTCTTGACGATTGGTTTTGAATATGCGTTGACTACGGTGGTACTGAGTCTTTCATACTCTCTTATTTCAGGGAGTACCTTTGAAGATATTGAAATGTCCAAATCCTGGAATTCTGTTTTGACAAGTTTTTCCACTTTTTCTTCATTCTCTGAATTAGCATAAGAATGGAGGAAGAAAACGGCAACCGATTCTATCCCTTCATCAATAAAGTACCTCAGAGCTCTCTGCACCTCTTTGAGGTCTAGCTCAACAACGTTTTTCCCAAGAAAGTCGGTCCGCTCTGGAACCTCAATCCTCCATTTCCTTTGCACCAGCGGTGGTGGTCTCTTGTAGAAGATATCAAAGGAGACAGTTCGATTTTGTCTCCCTATTTCGAGTAAATCCCTGAAGCCTTGCGTGATGATAAGGCCGGTCATAGCACCTGCGTGACTAATGATGGAATTAATTACGATAGTGGTACCATGAACAAGGAGCCAGATTTCCCTCAAATCAACGTTGCTCTCATTTATTCCATTCAAAGCACCAATTGATGGATCCTTCGGTGTGGTCAAAGTTTTGTATGATGTCATTTCTCCGGTATCATCGTTGATGAAGACCAGATCGGTGAAGGTTCCGCCGATATCAATAGCACTTCTGAGCACAGTCAATCCTCCGGAGTAAAATTACTATGAGAGCATACTCACCAGCTTGAAGTTCATCCCTTCAGTGGCAAGAACCGCCAGGTGTATTGGCACCGACAGAGCCATCATCTTAGCTACTGATAGAATCCACAGGGACATCTCGCCTGAACTGGGCGCGATAACTTTAATCTTCATGAGGCTACTCATTCTCCATGACCGGAGAAGTTTCCGGATACCCACGGTTTTCAAGGTAAGTACGTAAAGGCCGGCCTCACCTCCTTAAGAAGGAGACGGTGGTAGCTTAGTTTAGTCTGTTGTATGTTTACATATTTAGGTCGAGTATAGTTCTTTTATTGAGTATCGTCAATAACAATTGCAGGACTACGAGCGACCGCTATTTATCTTTACTGTGGGGAATAATACGCAAACTACTTCCATTGAATTTTCTCTCATCAGAGACTTTCATCTCCTCCGTTCTGTACAAAAAAGCCTGGATGGAGCAATCGCCATTTGACATTCGTTTCCTATTCTGCTATGAATTTCCCATCAAAAGAATGGAGGAGATGAAAAATTCTTCCAAGAGGAATACGAGTAATCGAGTGCCTCCAAAGGATAAGGGGTGCCATGGTGTGCAGTGCCTGTTATTATAATGGCAGGTGCCATTGATGTGTAAGTGCACGGAGAAGGTGGGGGTGCATGCAACTGGCTTTATTATATCTCTCGTTTTCGTTATCTCTTTACGCAGAGGCTGATGAGCCCCATAAAGACTTTGAGAAAATACTTGATCACATGAAGGAGAAAACAGTAATGAAGAAAGACCTGAGACAATTCCTTCAACAAGCCAGAGAAGCTGGTCCGAATTATTATGTTGAAGCTAAAAAGCCGTTGGAAATAGACCTTGAGGTTAATGTTATTCAACAGAAACTCGCTAAACTCGGACGAAACCCGGTTATCTATTGTTCTCAGATGAGGGGAAGCAAGCTTCCATATGTGACTAATTTGTTTGGCAGTCGCGAACTGTTGGCTCTGGCAATGGATATTACACCAGCGAAACTAAAGGAAATTGGAAAGGCCGAGATCTTGCAGGAATTTCGCAGGAGAGTCGCCAAACCACTACCGGTATATTGGGTACCGCCGTCGGATGCACCAGTAAAAGAGGTAGTTATGAAGGGTGATGAAATAGATTTGGGCATATTCCCAATACCCAAGCACTACGAACAGGATTCAGGGAAGTACATTACCGTTGGTGGCTGCATCTCTAAAGATGTCGACAAAGGGATACCTAATGTTGGTGTGTACCGCCACGAAGTGAAAGCTAAGAATAAGCTGGGTTGTTTTATTGCTCCAACAAACCATGGCGCTTATATAGCGCGGCGCTATGCTGAACTAGGCTTGCCGATGGAGGTGGTCATCTCCATCGGTCATCACCCGGCGGTCGGTATGGCCACCTGTCATACTGGCTCTCAGGAAATGAATGAGCTTGAAATTGCTGGAAGCCTGTTGGGGGAACCTTTAAGAGTAACTAAAGCGGAGATAGCTGATATCCCGGTCCCGGCTGACGCCGAGATTACCATCGAGGGAATTATTGACCCTAAGACGATGAGTACAGATGGTCCGTTTGCGGAATTTACTGGCTACTATAGCCTGCAGACAAATGATTGTTACATTATCGATGTAAAGTGTATCACCATGCGGCATGACGCCATCTATCACGGGCTTGACCCACATCACGATGAACACAGGTTGGAGGGTATATTGAGCCTAGAATCTGGGTTATGGGATATCGTAAATAGGCGTATCCCGACTTTAAAGGCTGTTTACTATCCACCTAGCGGTCACATGTTTCATTCATACGTTTCTATTGCCAAGCGTGTTCAGGGAGAAGGGATGCTAGCGGGGCTTTTGGCGGTAAGCGCCGATAGGAATGGCTCGCTGACCATTGTCGTTGATGAGGATGTTGACGTGTTCGATGAGAAGGAAGTTCTGTGGGCTTTAGCTACAAGGGTATCATTTGATAAGGATATGGCAATCATACCCAATGTAGTTGGTGGCATCCTTAATCCCAGAAACTATAGTGAGGAGGGAGATGAGAAAGGTTCAGCTAGAGGTGGTATTATGGCCAAAGCGATTATTGATGCCACCAAACCGGTTACAAAGCCTTACGCAGTCAGGATAACCCCCCCAAAGGATATGTGGCAATCAATGAAACTAGAGGATTATATTTAAGCAACGACTTTCAGTTAAATACCGTAGAATGATTGCGTTGATTAATAAGCCCGACGTTAATATGCTGTAATTTCCTGTATGGCATAACAAGAATAGGGGGGCTGAAAAATGAGATTAAGGACAATATTACCATTGTGACCAGTGGTGCTTATGGTTTAAATTACGCTTTTTTTAGGGGAGATGCTCAAGAGGGGGGGGCGGATTTGCTTTTTGGTGAATAAAAGGGGCGTAATGTGGAGGAAAATATATGCTGCGGATATTTCTGCAATGTGGCTTGGGATGAAGGAAGAAAAAAAGAGGTTGTAAGGGGCCCTATCTGTAGTTACAAATAGGGCCCCTTGAGACTAAACGACTTCTAACTGTGAAGGAGGATAGAGAATTGGAACATAGAAGACCCCTTGTTGACTTGGCTGGTTATAAAGCAGGAAGAGCGGTGGTAAAAAAGGCCGAAATAAAACTCCAACCGTCGCCAACCTATCAGGGTATTTATGATGGAACTATAATCGGTCCAGAAACAGGTTGTTTCTGCACTACCATGAGTCTTGACCTGCACCACATACCGCCAAAGGTTCATTCTGGAGTATACAGACATGATGATATGCTACTACATGTGCTCGGAGGCGAGGGATATAGTATTATTGATGATGTTAGGTATGAGTGGGAACGAGGAGATACCATCCATATTAAACCGGGTGTCTGGTTTCAGCATTTCAACCCGTCTAACGAGCCAGCGAATATGCTTGCTGCTAAGGCAACCCCGCTGGTGAATAGTGCGAAGCCTTTTGGCCCAATTGTTACTGTTGGCGAAGGAGATTATGTTGAATTGGAAGATACTGAGTACGATCATCCTTTTGGGTTAGGAAAGGAGAAGCCTGGGGGGTCACGTGAAAAAGGCATGGGTTTCTTCGACGAATGGAGGGTACAGCAGAAGGTCGCCCAGAATAACGAACTGAAAAAAGCTAGGGTTATCATGAAAGCCAAAGATGTGCATTGGGAGTATGGCAGTCATAGAGGAGAACTCAATACGATGTTGGCCTACCCCGGTTTAGGTTTTGACGGCAGAATGCCTTTCCATATGGGATTGCAGGCTATAGCTCCCGGGGGAAGTAACGAAACGCATCAACATATGGATGCAATAGTCTATATTCTTGGTGGCAAAGGAAATGTAATAGTTAATGGAGTAGAAACTGAAATTGAGCAGGGTGATTGTTGCTTTGTGCATTGGGGGGACCATCATCAGTTCAAGGCCAGTACTTACTCTTCGAAGCTATTCATCCAAATGCGGATACACCTTATGGAGTTCTTGAATAGGCAGTTCCCCTTCCCATTTCTTGAGGAGCGGACGGAGACTGGAGTTCTGAATTATGCTGCGACTTATGTCGCTAAACCACCCTGGTAATCATCCCGAAAGGCTAGAGTGGGGTTGGTTAGCAACTAAAGTCGGAGGGTCTTCACTGGTTAAGTAAAGAAATCCCCTTATATACCCGCCAACAGCGGGCCATCAAGGATGGCCAGCAAATTATGGCCAGTAAAATCCTGTCTTAGTCCCGTGCTTTTCTTAATTGACAAGCCACAGATGAAGAAATATAATCGTATTAAAATTCCTCCGGAGGTATTCTAGGTATGGTTGAAAAAATTAAAAT
>CAYFEZ010000022.1:0-10427 GCA_964342215.1 uncultured Dehalococcoidales bacterium
TCAACTCTCATTCGGATGCCCGAACCCGCGCCGAAGCGCAAGGCAAGCTTGGACATAGGAATCTTGATGAGATCGCGCACGAGATCTTCGATGCAATATCATTGGTACGATAACTTCTTGATATTTAGAAAAACACTATTGAGTTTACTGGCAAATCGGTACCACCGATTACAACCATTCGTCACTACCATAAAACCATCGGTACTGTAACATCAATTGATGTCCTTTACAGGAGAACAGAGCAAATTCTTCAACACAGGAAGGAAATATGAATACAAACATTTAATCAACGCAGGAACTACAGCCGGGGACCTTAGAGACCTTATTAATGACGCCTGACCATACCAAAGTGCTCGGTTTTTAAAGTGTTCCCTTCCGCTGACTAACAACAGATTTTGATACTATAATTATTGACAACTGCCCCCTAAATATATAATAATCCAACACAGTACCAAACGAATTCTTGTGTGATGTGGCATACGGGGCATTATGGATTAGATTAATCAAACTTAGGTTATAAACACGATTGAGGGAAACTCTTGAAGAGACAAAAAGTAATCGAGGCGGCTAAAATACCGGAAAAGGCCAACAGGCATAATTACACAACAAGGACAACATGTCGGGTTTGTGATTCCGAAAAAGTAACGCCTATTTTTTCCTTAGGCAATCTTTATGTTTCAACTTTCGTTAAGGATAAGGAGGATGAAGTAATCAGAGCTCCTTTAGAACTTATCCTTTGCCAGGACTGCAGTCTTCTCCAACTAAAGCATACTGCCCCTCAAGAATTACTCTATACAAGATATTATTGGTATCGTTCCGGTATCAATCCGGTAATTAATAAAGATTTGAAAGAACTAACACAAGTAGCTCTGAAAATGGTAAAGCTAGAAAAGGGAGATATTGTTCTTGACATAGGAGCAAATGACGGAACACTTCTTAAGTACTACCCGAAAGGAGTAATAAGGGTAGGTTGCGAACCAGCGAGCAATCTTGTTCCAGAGTTAAGCAGGGTCACCTCTTGGGTTATTGATGATTTTTGGAATTACGACGCTTGGCAAGAGATGTTCGCTGATCGGAAGGCAAAAATTATTACAGCCATCGGCATGTTTTATGATATGGAAGACCCCAACCAATTCATTAGGGATGCAACCATAGCTCTGGATAAAGAGGGAATATTCGTTGCCCAACTTATGTGCTTACGACCAATGCTTGAGAAAAACGACCTCGGTAATATCTGCCACGAACATCTGGAATATTACTCCTACGATTCTCTGAAATGCCTATTTGAGCGGAACGGACTTGAGATATTTAGGGTCGAGGAAAACGACATTAATGGGGGAAGTTATCGGCTCTTTGCCAGGCACTATAAGCAGGGAAGCATAGATCTCGAGGAAAAGTTTACGAAGAAAGACTACGAGGATTTCTATCAGAGAATCCAAGAGAACAAGAAAGAATGCGTCGATTTTATCAAACAGGAAGTGAATAAGGGAAAAGAAGTTTATGTCTACGGTGCTTCTACTAAAGGCAACACCATCCTCCAATATTACGATCTTGACAACAAATTAATCAAAGGAGCAGCCGACAAGAGTCCGGAAAAATGGGGGAAATATACAGTGGGCACCTTGATACCTATAGTAGACGAAGCCGAAGCACGGGAAAAGGCTGACTATTTCCTGGTTCTCCCTTGGGCTTTTTTCAATACCTTCTATGAAAGAGAAAACAAATGGCTGGAAAGAGGAGGTAAATTTATTGTTCCTCTGCCACGCTTTCGAGTTGTTGGCGGGAAATGAAGATAATACCAACCGATTTCTACAGCACGATCGTTGATGTTATTCCGATATTGTGCGTAGACGTTGTGATTAGAGATGACAACAAGTTTCTTCTGGTGAAAAGAAAAAGCGAACCCCTGAGGGGGAGGTGGTGGGTCCCGGGCGGGCGAGTTCGCAAAGGAGAGACGATAACAACCGCGACCAAACGTAAAATCAAAGAGGAATTAGGTATAAATATCAAGCCCTTAGAGCCTCTCGGGTATTATGAAAAACATTTCAAGAAAAATGAATTTGGGCTGGAAAGTGGTATTCATACCGTAAGCGTTGTTGTTCTGGTCGAGCCTTTATCTTTAAAAGTAAAGCTAAACAATCAGAGTTCGGCCTGGAAGTTTTCTAAAAGTCTTCCCAGAGATTTTAAGATAAAGCCATTCGGTTTAGAGGTAGATATATGATTCTTCCTTCACCCAACGGGAAAAGGGCTCTCGTCTTAGGTGTCACCGGCCAAGATGGTTCATACCTTACCGAATTTCTACTAGAAAAGGGGTATGAGGTGCACGGAATGATACGCCGCTCGGCTACCGGCAATACTCGCAATATTGAGCACCTTTTACATGACGAAACGGTATTTGAAAAGAGGATGTTCGTTCACCGGGGAGACCTAGCTGACAGCACCTCTCTTTATCGAATAATTAATGAGGTTAGGCCGCACGAATTATACAACGAAGCCGACCAAGACCATGTTGCTTGGAGTTTTGCCATGCCTGGCTACTCATACGATATCACCGGAGCAGCGGTAGGCCGGATTCTGGAGATTATCAGGCAGACTAATCCTGAAATAAAATTCTTTCAGCCGGGTACTTCAAATATGTTTGGTAAGCCCGTCGAGGTACCACAAAAAGAAACTACCCCGTTTAATCCTCAAAGCCCTTATGCCTGTGCTAAGCTTTTGGCTTTTATCCTGGTCAGGCATTATCGGGAAGCATATAATATTTTCGCAGCAAATGCGATTTTTTACAATCACGAATCCCCCAGACGGACGGAGGAATATGTCACCAGAAAGATAACAAAAGCCGTTGCCAAGATATCAGCTGGTTTGCAGGATAAATTAACTTTGGGTGATCTGAATACCAAGATAGATTGGGGATACGCAAAAGATTATATGGAAGCAGCCTGGAATATTCTGCAGCAGCCGGAACCTGATGATTTCATCATTTGCACGGGAGAACCTCATTCCATTCGCCAGTTCGTAGATGAAGCCTTCAGTTTGGTTAATCTGAAAGCCGATGATTATGTGACTATCGATAAAGCTCTTCTACGCCCGACGAGCACTGGCTTACTTGTCGGTGACACGCAAAAGGCAAAAGAAGTCTTCGGATTCGAACCAAAGGTCAAGTTGAAAGATTTAGTTAAGATAATGGTTGAAGCAGATATAGAAGCCTTGAAGCCAAATGAGAACCGGGGCTAAAGCATACTGCTTCTCCCACCGTCCCGTCCGAAAGGTTTAACTTTTTCGGAGGACTTTCATCTTCCCGAGGATATAGTACCCCAGCATCAACACTAATGCCACTGAAGAGATAATGTAGCCGGGGAGATAGGCATGGTAAAATCTGGTGTAGACTATTCCGCCACCATCAGGGGATGAGGTAAAGGCGGGCATGACACCGAGGTTCTGCAGCGTTGACTTGTCATCGTTATATTCCCAGTACTGCGTACTCACATTCTGGGGAACAATGAATATAGTATAAATCGCACCACTACCAGCAATTTGGTATTTAGTCGGGTTCTTTTCTATAACGGCGAGTTCCTCCATCTGTACACTGCCACCGCCACCACCACCATGGTCACCCCCTATAACATAAAGGTGCTCCATTACATCCTGTTCAGCACTCAATTCCAGATATTCCTCCAAACTGTTAATATGAACCACACTGCTAATCCCGTAGGCTCTCGCTGTGGAGTGCTCATTCTTCAACAGAGTTATACCGGGTTTTTCAAGCTCGACTGTTAGGTCCTCTTGCTTGTAAAGGAAATCATAGCTGGCGTAGTCCACCTCGTGAACCAGAAGCACATATTTAACATTAAGCGGCGCCAGAAGCTCCCCCAGATTACTCACCTGGCCGGCATTACCCAGCAGAAACTCCACATACTTACTTACCTGATTAGTACTGTCGGTGTATTTTCCTGGTATCTCCGGATTATCCCCCCTGATAATAGGCTTATCAAAAAACTCTTGAGCCGGACTAGCCAACCTTTTAGTAGTGTTTGGCAGCCAGCTATAGTCCATATATAAGTGCCAAGGGAGGAATAATACATTGAAATCATCGTCATCCTGGTTTAGATAATCGTTAACTTCATACCACTCCGCAGGATAATCAGTAGCCTTAAGCTGCCCCCAAGAACCAAAGATAGGAAAGGAATAGAACAGAGGCGTGACTAAAACTAAAACAATGAACACATTTGCCCCCACATGGAGTACCCGCCTTTTTCCTCTCCTAAAATCAGCAATAAGCGCCCCTACACCTAAGCCACCTAGGTAAGCATAGCTGAGGCATAACATGACAACGAATTTCTGTACGTCCCTGAATCCTCTAACGAAAACCAGATTATTAAAAAGCCATTCGAAAGCTGGCTTGGTTAGGTCTAATGATGCACCAACAGCAAAGAAAAAACCGACGATACCGACAACAGCCAACGATGTTCCCTGCCACCGTTTTTTTTTATCCTCGAACATTAATAAAAGTCCATAGACGACCAGAAAAAGTATAAAGACAAAAAGAACCGGCCAGAAAGAGATGAAGTTGGAGGCATAGACCCAGCCGGAGTTCCAGAACCCATGCATTGAGGCCAAGGCGAAGGCTACCCCGGCCCCTCCACTAGCTTTGGGGGCGAACAGGAGAAAATCCGCCTGACCTATCTGCTCCAGTCTGGTCGTACCAGCAGTTAAAACCGGGATAAGCCAATAAATGTTCAATACCAGAAACATGACCGCGCTTATACCAACATACTTACCTACTTGAAGTAGCCGTCCCGAGTTCTTGCGTTCGCTTATTAACTTAACCACGAAAATAACCAAGAAGATAAGTAAAAGCAGAAAGAGGCAGTGCACGAGCATCACTCCCACTAGTGTTGAAAGTAGGGTCAACTTTATGGCGTTTCTCAGTCCCCCCTTTTCTAAGAGTTCCAAGAATGCCTTGACAGCGAAAGGGATTAATGCATAAGCTGCCAGAAGCGGCCACAGACCGGCCATAAACCTGACATAGGTAAATGGATTTACCATGTACAGTAGTCCAGCGAAGTAGTTACCTGCTCCACTAATGGGGAGAAGCTTATGAGCTCCTAATCCAGCGAGGAAGAAAATTAGGAAGAGGATGACCGTTTGCAGTAGCCATGCTGGAATAATATCATTTACCAGTGACATTAATAGGAAAAGCGGAGCCCGGGCAGATATGCTCTCCAACAACCCATAAAGTTGGGTGGTAAAGTCCATCTCTGGGGTGAAAACCATGTCTAGGGTTAAGATGTAGCCAGGGAGTAGCAGTGGTCCCAGAATAGCAAGGGAAAGCAAAGCGTACACCAGATATGGTAGCCATTTCCTCTTTTCGGTTTCCATCTCTACGTACTCTTAATGTTTTTAATTAGGAGAAGCACTATTCCAGTAATAATGAAACCAGCAGCAACTAATCCGACCTGGTTTGCCAAAACCACCCGTCCCATAGTGAAAGTTATACCTGTAGCTAGCACTGCCAATGCAGCCACCATTAGACTTATCTCTGAACATACCTTAAGGACGCTCAATCTTCATTACCGCCCATATAAGCATAAGTACTATTCCGTTCCCTAGCCTCATAGTTACACCAGATGTCTAACTCAACCAACAGAAGCCGAACCAAAGATTATGAAACTTAAGGAAATGTTAATCCGTTATCACTGTGCTTAATATATCACACTTCATCAAAAACTCAAAAGTAAGCCTTTAATATGCTTATACTCGCAGAACGTCAAAGTCTTGAATCGAATTTGGCTGCCTAAAAAAGTTAGCGACTGATTGAGGTTACCTATATACCGGCACTTACAATCAAATATATCCTGCCAAAAGGCAT
The DNA here is from genome assembly GCA_964342215.1 of uncultured Dehalococcoidales bacterium. Taxonomy (GTDB): domain Bacteria; phylum Chloroflexota; class Dehalococcoidia; order Dehalococcoidales; family CAYFEZ01; genus CAYFEZ01. Next base: position 5,870 of record CAYFEZ010000022.1, read on the forward strand.
CGCTCTGGCGACAGGAATAGCTAACTTACCACCCCTTTAACCTCTACCACGTTACAGTTTAACATTTTAAGTGTAATGCCAGATAAAAGCTTTTTATTACGGCCCATGAAAGTGTAGCGAAGTACTTTAGGGAAACACCGGATGATATGTAGTATTCCTGAGTAATTAATACGGTTTGATAACGAAGGAAGTTTACCTTCCCTAATTAATAGGATGGGACTTTTGTCTACAGTTTAGTAATTTCCCGCCTGTTAGCCTGTAAAACATTGACAGTCAACCGTAAAAAAGCTATTATATGCTTCATAATAAAGTAATGGGTACAATAAGCTGGTGGAGCCAGAGCGGCATACGCTGAGAGTGATGAGGAATGAAAAGGGCATTAATAACTGGATTGACCGGGCAAGACGGAGCCTATTTAGCTAAATTTTTACTTGAAAAAGGTTATGAAGTTTATGGCACTTATCGGAGACTATCCACTCCAAATTTCTGGAGGCTCCAATACTTAGGCATTATTAGTAAAGTTTACCTTATTTGCGCCGATCTTGTTGACTCAAGTTCAGTTGCCGAGGCAATTAGTATTTCAGAGCCAGACGAAATTTACAACCTAGCAGCGCAGAGTTTCGTCGGTGCATCTTTCGAGCAACCCATAGCAACAGGTATGGTCACTGGTCTAGGCGTACCTAGAATATTGGAGGCAATACGGGGGAAACACTCCCATATTAAATATTACCAGGCATCCAGCAGTGAACTCTATGGCAGGTATAATCAACATCCTCAAAATGAGGATGTTCCCTTCCACCCTGCTAGCCCCTATGCCATTGCTAAGCTCTATGGTTACTGGATGACCCGGACGTATCGAGAGGGCCATGGTATTTTTGCTTGCAACGGCATTCTATTCAACCATGAATCCCCGTTAAGAGGGTTGGAATTCGTGACTAGAAAAATTTCAAATGCGCTCGCCAAAATATCCCTGGGGCTAGAAAAGAATCTCGTACTGGGAAACATAGAAGCCGAAAGGGATTGGGGCTATGCCCCGGAATATGTCGAATCAATGTGGATGATGCTACAGCAGCCAGAGCCAGATGATTATGTAGTAGCTACCAATGAAACCCATAGCGTTCGAGAATTTGTAGAGAAAGCATTCAGCATCCTCGGATTAGATTGGCACGAGTACGTCGAGGTAAGCCAGCGATTATTTCGACCCCTAGACGTCGATGTGCTGCAAGGAGATTATTCCAAAGCAAGACTACGCTTGGGCTGGGAACCTAAGGTTACCTTTGATGAGCTGATAGAGATAATGGTAAAGGAAGATGTGGATAGATGGCAGAGATGGCAAAGGGGAGAGATTTTCCCATGGGATGCTCTTAATTATCCAACTGATGCAAATATACTTACCAAGGTGCCCAAAGCATAGAAGACTGACTAGGCATTAACTCTTAATACTAAAGAAAGACGGCCGAACCGTGATAGACAGAGTAGAGTACAAAGGTAAGGTTATGGCACTGATTATGCGTCGGGGTATAGAGCCGGAAGGGGTTAACTTTTTTACCAGCGCTGACAACTCGCTTCAGTTAGGCGTCATCAGACACAAGCAGGGATTCAAGGTAAAGCCCCATATTCACAAGAGGTCAACAAGAACCATAGAATATACGCAGGAGGTGCTCCATATAGAGTACGGTTGTGTAGAGGTGGAGTTTTATGATGACAGCGGAACAAAAATCGGGGCCGAGATATTAAATACCAACGATACTATCCTGCAAATTTCAGGGGGACATGGGTTCAACATGTTAGAAGACTCACAGATAATAGAGGTCAAACAGGGACCATATCGCGGTGTCGAAGATGATAAGCAGATTGTGGAAGTGAATAATGATACCAGTCTGTGAACCGGCACTCGGAGAGGCAGAGCTTGCGAATGTTATAACCTGTATTAAGGAAAACGCTATCTCCGGAACAAGCGGACAGTTCATTGAGCAATTTGAGCGGGAGTTCAGCCAATATTGTGGCAGGAAACACGGCATAGCCACTACCAGCGGAACTACGGCGTTACATCTGGCTATAGCCTCCTTAGGCCTTGGTGAGGGTGACGAAGTTATAGTACCTACTTTTACCAATGCCGCCTCCGCTTTCTGTGTTATCTATAATAGGGCTACACCAGTTTTCGTCGATTCTGAACCTCAGACTTGGAATATTGACCCCACCAGAATAGAAGAAAAAATAACCAATAATACCAAAGCAATTCTCCCAGTTCATATTTACGGACATTGCTGTGATATGGATCCTATAATGAAGATAGCCGATAAATACAGGCTGTATGTTGTTGAGGACGCGGCAGAAGCTCATGGTGCCGAATATAAAGGGAAGAAGGCAGGAGGCTTGGGGGATATCGGTTGCTTCAGTTTCTACGCCAACAAGATAATTACCACCGGTGAAGGCGGCCTAATAGTTACAGATAACGATAAGATCGCCGAGCAAGCCAGACTATTAAGAAACCTCGCCTTTTCGAAAAAAAGAAGGTTCCTACATGAGCACGTTGGCTTTAATTATAGAATGACCAATATTGAAGCAGCTATCGGTGTAGCCCAACTACAAAAAATTGACGAATTTATACAGAAAAAAAGGGTGATGGCAGGTTTATATAATTTATTACTAAAAAATACGCCGGCAGTTACTTTACCTCCAGAAAAACATTGGGCGAAGAATGTCTATTGGATGTATTCCATTCTCATTGAAGATGAATTTGGCATGGGGAGAGACGAAGTAATGGCTCGGCTGGCAGACAGAGGGATAGATACTAGAGCCATGTTCATCCCTATGAACCAACAGCCAGTTTTTCGTGAAATGGGTTTATGTGAAGATGGATGCTGCCCGGTAGCTGACGAACTATCCAGGAAAGGGCTGTATTTACCATCCGGGGTAGGCTTGACCAAGGAACAGATTGAGTATGTGGCCGGGGTAATAAAGGAAATCAGCCATAAGGCTACATAATAACCTTGACTAATGTCTAGACATACTTCGTTACAACTTGCTCCACTTTCCGGGCATGCTGCTCCCAAGTGTGCTCCCGAGCTACCTTCCAGCTTTCGTAACCCATTTTCCAGGCGAGGCGCTCATCAGCCACCAACCTATCCACATATTCAGCAAACTCGTCGAGGTGCCCCTCAGCCGCAAAGAAACCGTGGATTCCGTGATTGAAAATCTGGAAACCATTCGGCATTACCGTGGGACAGCCATACCCGGCCGCCTCAAGGACAGGGGTGTGGAAAGTTTCATTGATAGGGTGAACAAAGGCTCGGGCATTCAGATATAACTGGCTAAGCTCCTCCTCAGTCACCGGACCCAATATCTTTACCAAATCGGTTAATCCCTTCTCATCTCTCAGCTTAATAAAAGATTGTCGAAGCTCTTCCGGCCACCAGAAACCGGCCACCCGCAGCTCGACCTTTTTACTGAGCCTTTCCCAGACATCCAGAAACATGTGGGGCAGATTACCGATGTCCCACCGATCAAGAGCTAGAACGTAATCCCCACGCTTCTCTGGTATCTGTTCCACCGGAAAACATCCAGGGTAAATCTCCTCAACATCCTTATTGATGTAACTCCTGATAAAATTAACATGTGGCTGTGAACAAGTCAGGGTAACAAGAGAATTATTGGCAAGGATTCTATCAAAAAATAAGGCGACTTTTGTCAACAGTTTAACAAGCCTCTTGGGCAATCGCTCTCCATATACTCTAGGTAGCATAAAAGACATTGGGTCCCACATAAAGTTAATATATGGGATTCCTCGTCGTTTCCATAGCTGATGGGCAGCAAAACATGCCAGAGGAGTGTGAGCAATAATGACGTCATATTCTTTCCTTTTTATAACCTTCGGTATCAATACCGGGCTAATTAGGTGATACATAGAAAAAAAGGCGAACATAGGTAGCTTAAAATTAAAAATTTTAAGGAGACGTCGTTCTCTGGACAAATACCTTATGGGGACACCATCCAAATATGCTTGAAATTGATAGCTCTCCTCAGGCAGTCCTCCTTCCATAATAGCCACTATTTCGGCCTCGTAACCTTTTTCCCTAAGATATTTTACCTCAGCACCACTGAATTTAGGACACGCCCCAGGGGTGAACTGGTCTATGAAAATAGCTACTTTCACTTTGAATCTCCCTTGGTCGCAATTATCTTGATATTGTTACAACTCTGGGAACGAGGTAGTACCTTAAAAAATTTTTCAAGAAGCCTCCGTCCAATTAATATTAAATAGGACAAATTTCTAGGGTGTCTTAAGAACCCTAGAAGATGTTCTTTTAGTGTATGAACCAATATATCGAAATGGACAATCTGAACATCAATAAAATAATTATCCTCGAACACTGTTCGGTAATTTTTGCCGCCGTGAACCGTTTTATCTACACTTTTTAATATCTCTAAATTGATAAACTTAGCTAATATCTTGCGAGCTCTCGTACTCAATTTTATAAAAACGCTAGCATTTGGCTCAATAGCGATGAATCTTCCGCCACTCTTTAGAACCCTTATCAGTTCTTGGAGAGGGTTA
>CAYFEZ010000023.1:0-10379 GCA_964342215.1 uncultured Dehalococcoidales bacterium
AAAGGACAGCTCCTTATTAATGTTTCTGTGGGTACTTGTATTTCGTATTGTAATTCGTTATCTGATGCCGATCCCCAAATATAGATGCACGCCCCTATAAGGTTAAACACTATCTTTTAATCCCTCAAAAAGGGTGTTAATTATCCAACCGGTAGGTCAATCTGGTAGTTTTTCAGGGTGTCTCTGATAATAGCGGCTGATTTATCGTCGGGTTCGGTAAGGGGCAGGCGTGGTTTGCCTGCAGGGAAACCGATGTGGTTGAGGGCATATTTGACCGGAACTGGGTTGGAGACGATAAACATGGTATTAACTAGGGGTAACAGGTGGCGGTGGATGCTAGCCGCTTCATCGGTTTTATGGTTAAGAAAGTATTCAATCATACTCTTGATTTGAGTACCAACGATATGAGAGGTGACACTAATTACGCCGTAGCCACCTAAAGCTAATATGGGTAGTGTATCGCCATCATTACCACTCCAGATAAGAAAATCATCGGGAGTGTTACTGATTATTTGGGAAATCTGGTCCAGATTACCACTGGCTTCCTTGATTCCGATAATATTGTTAATCTGGCTCAGCCTGATTACCGTTTCTGCCGCTAAGTTGGTAATGGTGCGTGACGGTACATTATAAAGGATGCAGGGCAGTTCGGTGTTCTTGGCGATGGACTTAAAGTGCTGGTATAAGCCTTCTTGAGTGGGTTTGTTATAGTAAGGAACTACCAGGAGGCAGGCATCAACACCGGTTTGTTCTGCTTTGTGGGTTGCCTCCATGGCCTCAGCGGTGCTATTGCTACCAGTTCCAGCGATTACTGTACCCCGTGCGCCTACGGCTGATTTTACTTCACTGAAAAGACGCAGCTCCTCCTCCCGGACAAGGGTTGGAGATTCTCCGGTTGTACCCACCACCACTAACCCGTCGCTACCTGAATTAAGTAGAGCTAAGGCTAATTTCTGGGCATACTTATAGTTAACCTCCCCTTTTTTATCAAAGGGTGTTACCATTGCTGTCAGCAGGCGTCCTGGTTTTTCCAACTTCCTCTCCTTTAGGGTGTATCCACTCCTTTTTGCTCGTCTCTTCGGCAATCTGCACCGCGTTTAGGGCAGCTCCCTTACGTAGATTATCAGCGACAACCCATATAATTAAACCATTTGGATGAGAGGCGTCTCGGCGGACGCGCCCAACGAAAACCTCATCACTACCGGTTGCTGACCAAGGCTGAGGATAAAGACTAATTGTCGGGTCATCTAACACCTTGACTCCGGGAGCGTGGGCAAGGATATGCCGTGCTTTATCAGGAGACATGGGATGGGAGAATTCGAGATGAATTGCCTCACTATGTCCGGTAAAAACGGGGACTCGAACACAAGTAGCCGAAATAGCCATATCATCAACATGCATTATCTTTCTCGTTTCCTCCACCATCTTCCATTCTTCTTTGGTATAACCACTATCCTGAAACACATCTATCTCCGGCAAGACATTAAAGGCTATTTGATGGGGATAAATATTGGGGACAGTGCTTTGTCCTTCTAATATCTGGTTGGTTTGAGTTGTTAGTTCTTCTACGGCAGCAGCACCAGTACCTGATACTGCCTGATAAGTATCAACGATAACGCGCTTGATGGGGTTTACCTTATGTAGCGGATACAGGGCTAGTACCATCTGAATGGTAGAGCAATTTGGATTAGCTATAATCCCTTTGTGCCATTTGATATCTTCGGGATTAACCTCTGGTACTACCAGAGGAACAGCAGCCGTCATTCTAAAGGCAGTGCTATTATCAATAACCAAGGCTCCTGATTGGGCCGCTACATGGGCAAAGTGGCGGCTAACCTCAGCACCAGCTGAAAACAGGGCAATATCTGTTTCCCTGAAGGACTCGGCTGTGGTCTTCTTGACTTCAATCTCTTGGTGGTTGACACTTAGTTTTTTCCCTACCGAACGGTCTGAGGCCAAAAGATTGATGGAGGACATGGGGAAGTTACGTTGCTCTAATATTTTAATAAATTCCTGGCCGACCAGTCCAGTAGCACCAACAATAGCTACTCTATATTCTCTCATTGTTTCTTTCTACAAATTAAGCAGAGTATCCAGACCGTAGACGAGTCCTTTATGCTTAGTAACTTCCTTAATGGCTAGCATGATACCGGGCATAAAACACTCTCGGCTAATGGTGTCATGCCGTATGCCTAGTGTTTGCCCTGGCGCTCCTAGAAGCACTTCTTGGTGTGCTAGGAGACCGGGAAGTCGTACACTATGGATATTGACACCTTCAATTTGTTTACCACAGCTGCTGGAGTTCCCTTGTTCCGGAGGGCGGTGGAATGGTTTGCTCCTGGATAGAGCCATTGCTCTGGCGGTAGCTAAGGCAGTTCCGGAAGGGGCATCAGCTTTTTGGTGGTGGTGTAGTTCTATAATTTCGGCATAATCAAGGTATTTAGCCGCCACCTTGGCCAAGTGTATCATTAGTACCGCACCCAGAGCAAAATTTGGCGCTACTACCGCCCCGACTTGGTGAGCCACTGCTAATTGGTCAATCTCGTCAAGTTCTTCGGCAGCCAATCCAGAAGTTCCTATGACTAAATTAACGCCTTGTTTAGTGGCGATACGCGCTGCGGGCAGCGTAGCTTCTCTAATAGTGAAATCTATCAACACGTCAGGTTGGCAGCAATTAATGATATATTCTAGGTCTGAAGAGAGGGGGACATTACTTGAGCTATCAGGGAGACGGAGGTAATCATCAGTAACCTGTAGTTCTACCGCACCTACTATTTGTGTCTCAGGTTCATAGAATACCGCATTAACTATCTCCCGTCCCATTTTACCAAGAGCTCCATAAACTACTACCTTTATTAACTTCATGTCTCAGTCCCTCTTGCTAAAATACGGGTATTCTTTCGCCATAATAGCGTTACCTGGGCTTGGTGGGACGGGGACGCTGTGGATGGTGGGTTTGACGTCTAAACGGATAATTTGGTGCTAAAGAATCATTAACTTCTGCTTCAGGCCGTTGTTGAACTTTTTCAAGCATAACCCGTCGTGATAGGTTTACCCTGCCCATATTATCGATTTCAATTACTTTAACGGTGACTTCGTCACCGACCTTGACAACATCCTCAACACTACCCACCCGGTAGTCAGCTAGTTCACTGATGTGTACCAGCCCGTCCTTACCGGGTAAAATCTCCACCATAGCTCCGAAGTTAAGTATCCGAGATACTTTTCCGGTATAGACGTTGCCAACCTCAGCCTCCTTGGTCAAGCCTTCGATAATAGCAATTGCCTTACGAGCCGATGCTTCATCCGTAGAGCCGATAAGTACCGTACCTTCATTATCAATATCTACGGTTGTCCCGGTTTCTTCGGTAATGGACCTGATGGTCTTGCCACCGGGACCGATAACGGCACCGATTTTATCCGGAGCGACTGAGATTTTATATACTCGTGGGGCGTAAGGACTCAGCTCGGTGCGGCTGGTTGGAATAGCCTGAGCCATCCTGTCTAGAATAAACAGGCGAGCCTCTTTGGCCTGGAATAAAGCTTTTTCCACGATTTCTGTGCTTATGCCCTTGAGTTTGGTATCCATTTGCAGGCCAGTTATGCCTTCATCTGTGCCAGCTACTTTGAAGTCCACGTCACCGTGGTAGTCCTCCAGATCCTCAATATCGGTTAAGATAACATATTTGCCATCATCAGCAGTTACCAGTCCCATAGCAATACCGGCTACGGCGCTCTTTATGGGTATTCCGGCATCCATTAGTGAGAGAGTACTGGCGCAAACGCTGGCCATAGAGGTGCTGCCGCTGGAACTGAGTACTTCGGAAACGAGCCGGATAGTGTAAGGGAATTCCTCGTCTTTAGGTAATACTGGAAGTAAAGACCGCTCTGCCAGAGCGCCGTGGCCTATCTCACGACGGCCGGGCGTCCCCAATCGCCTGGCTTCACCCACGGAAAAGGGAGGAAAGTTATAGTGGTGCATAAAGCGTTTTGTCGCCACTATGCCAATTCCGTCAATCAGCTGCTCTTTTTTGGTCGATCCTAGAGTAGCGATTGTCAATACTTGGGTCTGACCACGGGAAAATAGTCCCGAGCCATGGGTACGGGGCAACAAACCAACCTCACACTCAAGGGGACGTACTTCTGTCAGGCTGCGGCCGCTGATGCGCTCTTTTTTCTCAAGCAGGTTAGTTCTAACGGCATCTTTGACTTTTCTGTCTAAGATAGAAAGTATGTCCTTCACGGGAACGGTCTCCCCCAGAGAATCGATAAGTTCTTTTCTTAGAATAGAAAGCTCCTCTTCACGCTTATTCTTATCGGGATAGGTCAGAGCCTGAACGACTTTATCTCCGATGGCAGATGAAACGGCCGATATTATCTCAGGGTTAGTCTGAATTACGGCTACTTCAGCTTTAGCTTTACCGCAGGCCTGCTGAATCTTTTCCTGGAGTTCAATCACCACCTGGTTGGCTTCATGGCCAAGTTGAATTGCTCGGGTAATTACATGTTCCGGAGCTTCTGGGGCTCCTGCTTCAATCATCACTATGGCGTCTTTGGTACTGGCCACAACGACGTCAAAGGGGTTATCTGCGAGTTGAGTCAGAGTCGGATTCAGCACCAGTTCGCCATCGATATAGCCGACCCGGACAGCGCCAACCGGACCAGTAAAGGGTACTTCTGACATTGCCAGAACGCAGGAACTGCCGATAACGGCCAGTATATCAGGGTCATTTTCTTGGTCAGCGGAAAAGACGGTGATTACCAGTTGAATATCATTACGCCATTCTTTGGGCAGTAGAGGGCGTAAGGGACGGTCGGTCATACGGCAAGCCAGTACAGCCTCCTGACTGGGGCGTCCTTCACGTCGAGGAAAACCGCCGGGAATTTTCCCTACGGCATACATTCTTTCTTCATAATCAACAGTCAAGGGCAGAAAGTCCACCCCTTCACGGGGCTGCTCGCCAAGACAAACGGTAACCAGTACCACACTGTCTCCATAACGCAGGGTAACAGCCGCATCTGCTTGTCCGGCCAGCTTTCCTGTTTCAATAATGAGGTTCTTACCGCCAATTGCACACTCAAAAGACTGAGATTTGATCAATAATCTCTCCTATAAAAGACTTTATTTACGTAGACCAAGTTTAGTAATTAGGCTACGATAGCGCCCGATATCATTTTTGTTTAGGTAGGCTAGTAGCCTTTTCCTGCGTCCAACAAGCTTAAGTAAGCCGCGCTGTGTGTGGTAATCATGTCGATTAGCTGCCATGTGTCCGGTTAATTGGTTTATCCTTTCGGTGAGAAGGGCTACCTGTACCTCAGTCGAGCCGGTATCTCCTTTGCGTGCCCCAAAGTTGTTGACAATGACCTGCTTCTTTTCTTGTTCCAAATTTTACTCCTTAGTTACTTAGTAGTAAAAAGTTAATATATTTTTTTATTCTTGATGCGATTATAGCATAAGGTAGAGGTAACTGTAAATAAAGTAAATTACCTGAAACAGAAATCAGGTTACGTAGGCTCTTTGACATACGGAGTTAAAACTGGTAGCTTTCACTGTGTAGTTTGGAGAGATAATATATGGTAGCAGCCGTTATCTTTTTCGTAATTATTGTCGTTATAACCATTTCTGGAGCTATCTGGCTTATCTTACATACCAGTCGTTTGACGCCGTCGGAAATGTTAGAAAGGCCATCCTTCCGCTGGGGCTATATCATACTGCCCGTGGTTATCCTCTTCCTGTCAATAGTTCTAGTTGGCTACTTCTACAACCGACTTCCTGTTGAGGTAGTTTATCGCTTCAATGCGGACGGTTCGCCAGATAGATGGCTAAACCGTGGGATGATTATTCTTTGGATGCTTCTACCACAATTTTTCCTAACCCTACTAGCTGGAACTATCACGTGGGGAGTAACCAAGCTGGGCGCCCTATTCAGGCAGCTAGAGAGCACTCGGTTAAAAACAGGAGAAATCTTGTTGCTTATGGGTAATATGATGGCGCTGCCTCAAGTCATCCTTGGCTTTGCCATGTTGGATATTTTCAGCTATAATTCCTACCAGGTAGACCTTCTGCCTTTGTGGGCATTTGCCTTAATTATCATGGGACTAGGAGGGATTGTTTTGAACATATTCTTTATCAGAGCCATTCGGCAAGTTTGGAGAACGGTTCGGTAGTGCCTTTAGGCTTTAAGGAGTGATTGAGTGATTGACCCGACACATACTATGGTCGATATGGAGAAGGTTGTTTCGCTCTGCCGGCGGCGGGGTTTCATCTTCCCCAGTAGCGAAATTTATGGCGGTTTATCTAGTTGTTGGGATTATGGCCCGCTAGGGGTAGAATTAAAGCGGAACGTAAAGTTAGCCTGGTGGCGGACGGTGGTGCAGCAGCGTGACGATATGGTAGGGGTAGACACCAGTATCCTCATGCACCCGGAAGTCTGGGCGGCGAGTGGACACCTTGAAGGGTTCACCGACCCCTTAGTAGAGTGTAAAAATTGTCACTTGAGATGGCGCAGTGATCATTTAACTAGTGATACTTGTCCTACATGCGGTAGTGAGTTAACTGAATCTCGCCAGTTTAATCTAATGTTCAAGACCTCTATGGGAGCGGTTGAGGACGAAGTTAATGTCGTTTACCTGCGCCCGGAGACAGCCCAAGGTGTATTTGTTAATTTCCAGAATGTGCTTAACACCACCAGGAGGAAGTTACCGTTCGGTATTGCCCAAATCGGGAAGGCTTTCCGTAATGAGATTACTACTGGTAATTTTATCTTCCGTACCAGAGAATTTGAACAGATGGAAATCGAATACTTTGTCAAACCAGGGACTGATTCAGAATGGTTCAACTACTGGGTCGAGGAACGCCTTAATTGGTATGTGAGTTTGGGTATTAAGCGGGAAAATTTGCAATTGCGCCAGCATGGTAAACAAGAACTGGCACATTATGCCCGTGCGTGCTCTGATATTGATTACTATTTCCCTATGGGTTGGTCCGAATTGGAGGGTATTGCTAATCGTGGTGATTTTGATTTGGTACAACATGCTAATTGCAGTGGTAAGAGTCTGAACTACTTTGATGAGGAAACTAAAGAGCATATTACCCCTTATATCATTGAGCCATCGGCGGGGGTGGATCGTTCTGTCTTGGCTTTACTGTGTGATGCTTATGCCGAAGAACCAGCGGAGGGCGATACAAGAGTGCTACTTCATCTCCGGCCCTGCCTTGCGCCTATCAAAGTGGCGGTATTGCCTCTTAGTAGACGGGAGAAACTGGTGGCAGTAGCTAGGCAGGTATACACCGAACTACGCCAGCACTGGATGGCGAGCTATGACGATGCCCAGAGCATCGGGCGCCGTTATCGGCGCCAGGATGAGATTGGTACTCCCTTCTGTGTTACCATTGACTTCCAGTCGCTGGAAGATGAGCAAGCTACTGTCCGGGAACGGGATACTATGAAACAGATACGAGTCCCTATTAGAGAGCTAAAAACGATATTAGCTGCTAAGTTCGGGGGTGAGCTCTTTGATATCTAGTTCCTGTGGGCAACAAGATGAAAATCATCCACTTTTCTGACCTGCACCTCGGTGTGGAAACTTACGGTCGTGTTGATCCGACTACCGGTTTATCGTCACGCTTTCATGATTTCCTGTCCGCCCTTGACCGGCTGGTAGACTATGCCCTGACCAATAAGATAGATCTTGTCCTTTTTTGCGGGGATGCTTACAAGAGTCGAGAGCCAAGCCAGACTCAGCAACGAGAGTTTGCCAAGCGTCTTAATCGCTTGTCCACCAACGGTATTCCCATCTTTCTCCTCGTCGGTAACCATGATTTGCCTAACGCCATCGGGCGGGCGACTACCACTGAAATTTTCGATACCCTAGCCATTAACAATGTTTATGTCTCTAACCGCCCCGATATCTACCATATTCCAACTAACAACGGCATTATTCAAATAGCTTCCTTACCTTGGCTAAGACGTAGTGTCTTACTAGCTAAAGAAGAGACAAAAAATCTTGATTTTGAGCAGATTAACCAGAGATTAGAGGATGGGTTGACTAAGGTTATTGAAAACTTTATCCCCAGACTTGACCCGGGACTACCTTCTATACTGGTGGCCCATGTTTGGGTTAAGGGATCCCTGTTCGGCTCAGAGCGGTCGATGATTATCGGGAACGAGCCGGGCTTACTGCAAAGTAATGTTGCCCGACCCGTTTTTGACTTTATTGCCTTGGGTCATATCCACAAGCACCAGGTTGTATCCTGGAGTCCACCGGTGGTTTATGCAGGTAGCTTGGAACGATTGGATTTTGGTGAAGAAGCAGATGATAAGGGGTTCTACGTAGTTGAAATACGACCAGACCCGGAAACGGGTAAAAGGCAGGTTTCTTTTGACTTCCATCGCTTAGAGGGGCGCCGTTTTCTCACCATTAACGTTGCTATTAACCCATCGGACACTAACCCCACCGCCACTGTGCTTCGGGCTATTATAGAGCAGGCGGATAAGGTCAAGGAGGCGATAGTACGGGTTCAGATTAACATACCGGCACAAATGGAGGGGCAGCTTAGCGATAATGATATGCGGATTGCCCTTAAAAAAGCTCACTACTTTACTATTACTAAAGAAACGCAGCGAGAGACACGCCTCCGGCTGGAGCAGTGGACTGGTAAAGAGAAGGGAAAAGAAATAACCCCATTTGATGCTCTGAAAGTCTACCTCCTCCAGTCAAAAAAAGTACCCCCATCCCGAGTAAAGCTTCTATTGGAGTACGGTAAAAAGTTGATTCAGGAACAAGGGAGTAGGGAGGGATAGAAAGAAAGTGCATACTTAATGTTCTTGGAAGTAGAAGTCTGTTTGGGGATCGGTGCCATTACAGGCCTTGAGCTCATGGGTACAGGAGCTCTTCTGAGATAATAGCTTAGCGGTTATATTATACCTTTCTGTTATATTGCTAACTTCTTCTGTTTAATCTTTTTAGGGGGAATTATATTGTTTTCTAACATAGACATCAACGGCAGCATTATATGTGCTGCTAAGCGTTTATCTAATCATCTTTTGCCCGATATAAGGCTGGAGAACTTCGGGTACACTTATACTGCCATCGGCTTGCTGGTAGTTCTCCATTATGGCAATGAGCACCCGGGGCAGGGCTAGCCCAGAACCATTCAGGGTGTGGATAAATTGGGGTTTGGCATCAGGGGATGGTCTATAGCGGATGTTGGCCCGTCGCGCTTGAAAATCGCCGCAATTGGAGCATGAACTTACTTCTAACCACTCTTCACATCCCGGAGCCCATACCTCAATGTCATAGGACTTGGAGGAGGCAAAGCCTAAGTCAGCAGTGCAAAGTTGCTTTAACCGATATGGAAGCCCTAATTTCTGGCAGACTTGTTCGGCGCTATCGACTAGTGTTTCCAATTCCTTGTCAGAGTCGGTCGGTTCGGTAAACTTGTATAGCTCAACCTTATCAAACTGGTGACCCCGCTTTATGCCGCGGGTATCCTTCCCCGCTGACATTTTTTCCCGGCGAAAACAGGCGGTGTAGGCGACATAGGAGATGGGTAATATTTCTGGCTCTATAATTTCACCGCGGTAGAGGTTGGTGAGTGGTACCTCAGCTGTGGGTATGAACCAGAGGTCGTCCTTCTCGTCATGGTATAGAGCGTCAGCGAATTTGGGCAGGTTACCCGAGCCTACCATACATTCTCTCTTAACCATAAACGGTGGATATACTTCTTGGTAGCCATGTTTGGTGGTGTGGAGGTCGAGCATGAATGAGATGAGAGCTCGTTGCAGACGGGCACCCATTCCTTTAAGCACATAGAAGCGGCTGCCTGATAGCTTCACCCCTCGCTCAAAGTCAATGATTCCCAGAGATTCCCCTAGTTTCCAGTGCAGAGCTGGCAGGAAACCAAAGGTGGGTAACTCTCCCCACGAGCGAACCACTAGATTATCACTTTCATCCCGACCTGGAGGTACTGTCGGGTGGGGAATGTTAGGCACCTGAAGAAGGAATTTATCTAGTTGAGCATCTAAGTCTCTGATTTCTTCCTCAAAGGCTCTTATCTTGGTACGCAGATCACGTCCCTTATTTATAGGTTTCTTTTCCAGGGCAGTCTCTTTTCGGTCATGTCGGAGACCTTCTAGGTTAGCCATTTTCTGGCGACGTTTTAGATCAAGCTGCAAAATTTTATCCAGAGGGGCAGTATCACGTCGATTAGCTAATGCCTCTTGTATTAGTTCAGCATTTTCCCGGATGAATTTCAGGTCAAGCATACTTTTTTCTTATAGAACCGCTATCGACCTATCCTCTTTATCCTCCTCTCTTGAAGGGGAGAGGGATGGGTTGTATTAGAGAAGCTACGTCTTTCTATAATACTCCTTATG
>CAYFEZ010000024.1:0-10285 GCA_964342215.1 uncultured Dehalococcoidales bacterium
CATGGTACGTACGTAGACGCTGTACAACTTATTTCTATCTTGACTGGTTTTCCAATGAATAACTAGCAAGAACTATGAATAGATAAAACACATCTGTGACAAGCTCAAATTATCTCATTATTGGTTTGTTAACCACGCTCTATTGGGGACATTATCATTCCTTTCATAGAATTGAGCCATATCCACATTACTTTCTGTTTTAACTGGAATCCTCGGAAACACTCGCCTCCAGTTTCCTTTGTTTTTCATTTGGAAAACCTTACCTAAATCTTGTCTAGCGGTGCTTATAAAAGATTTATTGTCTGTGTCCTCTCAATCAAAACTCACGGTATAATAACGGATATGTTCCCGTCAAACGCTTGGCCGAAAGCTATTAGTTAATGGCAGAACAAAGGTTGTTGTCCTGGGTTGGTTAGTCGCCTCTTAAGGTAGTTCGTAGTGCTTCTTCTGATTCGGGGTCGGTGAGAGCTATTATACGGTCTCCTGCCCGAAGAACGGTATTGAGTGTAGGCACACCATACTTGCCATCGTTACTGATAACCAGCGCCAGTGTGCTTCTTGGTGGCAGCGAGAGTCCCCCTACTGATTTACCTATTGAGGTTGATTCCGGTGGGATTTTTATCTCCACGATCCCCAGCCCGCTATCTTCAATGGCTAATAAGTGTGTTAACGGGTGGGTGGGCACCTTTTCTTCTATGGCTTCAAGGATGACATTGGTGCTGTTTATGATAACGTCGATGCCCAGTTTCTTGAAGAGGACCTCATTTCTGGGGTTTCTGATACGGGTAATTGTTTTAGGTACGTTAAATTTATGTTTGGCTATCTGGCAGGCAATCAGGTTATCTGCGTCATCACCGGTTACCGCGATGAACATATCAGCTCGCTCAGTACCAAGTCCAGCTAAGGTAGCCGCCTCACAGCCATCACCTCGGATACAGAGCCCACCCATTTCCGCCGTGATGCCTTCGCATATAGTGGCATTCTGTTCCACTATAAGTACCTCATGTCCTTCGTCCAGCAGAGCTTTAGTTAGATAGTAACCCACTCTACCGCCACCAATAACTATAATATACATCTTTCCATCTTAGCTCTCTAGCTTTTCCTTTAATAATTGGGCAAATACTGTAGTTGGGCTGATGGCTTCTAATCCCAGGGTGCTGTACAGGTCTCGGCGTAGCGGGTCATAAATACGACAAATTACTCTGGGCACATTAAAGATGTGCTTGGCGATTTGGGCTGCCATAACATTACGATTGTCTCCCTGAGTTACCACCACAAAGGCGTCGGCGTCCTCTATGCCTGCCCTTTTTAGTGCCTCTTCATCAATACCATTACCCATTAACGCGGTGCCGCTGAAGGTAGGTGGTAACCTTCGGAAACTGTAAGCATCATTATCTAGAACAGCGACCGTGTGTCCCTCAGTATCTAGCGAAGCAGCTAGCTGAGCCCCGACTCGTCCGCAGCCCATAATCACAACTTTCATATGTTTCATTTGGTAAGTTCAGTTAAGTAGTATATTCTTGGTATAGTATGACGCGACAGGGAGCATTTTTTAGCACATAGGGCACTACGTCACCTAGGCTAAATTGTCCAAAGCGTCTCTTGTATTTAACACCCATTAAGATTAGGTCGACACCTCGTTCTAAGCTTCATCAACAATAGTCGGCCCGGCTTCACGGGCTTGAAGCAGGTCAGTTTCTACTTCATAGCCTTGCGCTTCAGCGATGCTTGCTATACGGTCCAGTATAGCCTCAGCCTTTCTAATTTCAGGTTCAATTTCAGCATCTAGTGGTAGGGCTCGCTTTACGGTAATAGCATAAATAACCCAGATGTTAGTTTTGTTTTTCTTGGCCAACTGGCAAGCTAGATTTACTGCCTCTTCATCAGCCTTAGTGCCAATTACCGGTACCAGAATCTTCTGGAACTCCATTACTTTCTCTTTCTGGTCGTTGTTAAGTAGGGGACATTATAATCTTATTATCAGAAATTCACAACATCTTTATTGTCTCTAACTAGGGTTTCTCTATATACCTCGCTTTATTTGGGTGTCTATAATCCTTACTGTGGTGTCCCTAAGTGCCTCTAACTCATCAGTAGACAAGTTTTCTAGTTCTTCCAGATTATATTGAATGGCACTTATAATCTCTCGGGAAGGGCTCCGTCTGGGAAGCATAAAATAGGCATAGAGGCTACCAATTATTACACCAAAAAAAGCAATCGTACTAAAAATCGACCAAATCGCACCAATTATTATTCCAGGTGTAGTAATTGGTCCGGGGGCATTAGCCCCCTGCGTTTGCATAGCGGTAAAGCTCCACCACAAAGCATAACCATAGGAAGTTATCTGTTCATTTACTCCACGCTCAGCAAGATAAATACCCAAAGAGCAAAGTAGCAAAAGCACGACAAGGGTAAAAATCAGTGGTATAAGAGGGGTCTTAGTAGCCATATCCCTCAGAAATCTAAAGATTCCTGGGATGCTCGGCGCGAGCCGGAGCCTTCGGCGGAGCTTCCGTTTGCGGATACGGAGCACCTTATTCCCCGGTAGCAGTGGTGTCACTTCCTCAAAACTTTTTTTTCCTTTCAATTCCGAACACCTCTCTTTTTGGTAAACTGCGTGTGCCAGGTTTCAGCTGCTCAATGTTACTTAATTCTGCCCCTTTCGTCAAAGTGTGCTTCTCTGGTCGGGGCTGCCAGTTAATTTGCATATTCTTTAGCTTGATTTTACGCCGTATTGCTGATGGTTAGAAGGTTATAGTTAACGGTCGACTACTCCCAATTGGCTTGACAATTAACTATACCTCGTCTAGACTTATTATTATAGTATGCTGGAGTTGTGCTTTAGCCAGGAAGAGTTAATTTTATCCCTGTACTTTCTATTCCCGTCAGCCTGCCTGTTTAATTTTATACGGAAGTAGCCGAATAGTAAACTATTTTGTTATTTCCTTAGTTTCAGGGTTCTTTTATTAGCAGAGGAGGTTAGCTGTGTTTAAATTCCCCTTTATCCCGAAGGAGGAGAAGTTCTTCGACCTTTTCGAGCATGGTGCCCAGAATATGGTGAGAGCTGCTCAGAGACTGAAAGGGTTAATTGATGGCTGGGAGCAGACGGAGGCCAAAGTTGCTGAAATAACCGAGCTTGAGCACCAGGGGGACATGATTACTCATCAGATTATGGCACAGTTACATCGCACCTTTGTTACCCCTTTTGACCGGGAGGATATTGCTCTGTTGACTAACTCTCTGGATGACGTGGTTGATTTTATCCATGCGGCGGCCGATGCTATGCTTGTCTACAAGGTGGACTCTCCCGGGCAGAAGGCTAAGGAGTTGGCTGATATTATAGTACAAGCGACGGCTGAGGTAGAGAGGGCAATGCCTCAGCTACGGCACCGTGCCGAGTTGAAGCAGATTCTCAGCCATTGTGTGGAAATTAATCGGTTGGAGAATATGGCGGATAGGGTGTTCCGTTCAGCCATGGCGGAGTTGTTTGAAGATTCCGCTGATATTGTTGACATCATCAAGTGGCGGGAGATTTATGAGCACATGGAGAGCGCCACCGACCGGTGCGAGGATGTGGCTAATGTCCTTGAAGGGGTAGCCCTCAAACATGTCTGAAGCCGCGATCTGGCTTCTTGTCTTCGTTATTATTCTGGCCCTTGGGTTTGGTTTTACCAATGGCCTTAATGATGCCGCCAATGCCATCGCTACTGCAGTCGGCACTCGTGCCCTTTCCCCCAGAGCCGCCGTAATCTTGGCTGCCATTTTTAATTTTGCCGGTGCTGCCACTGGTCTAGAGGTAGCCCGAACCATCGGCAAAGGGATTTTAGTCGAAGGGGCAATATCAGATCTGACAGTGAATGCTGCCTTACTGATGGTAATTGCTGCTTTACTATCAGTTATTGTCTGGACAAGTCTGGCCACGTACTATGGTCTTCCGGTGAGTTTAACCCATGGCTTTGTTGCCGGACTGGCCACGGCTGGCATAGCCGTGGTCGGTAGTGGGGCAGTGGCATGGAACGTCATGGTAAAAGTTTTATCGGCAGTGGTTACGGCTCCTGTCTTGGGCTTTATCGGTGGCTTTGTGCTGATGGTTATTCTATTCTGGGTGTTCCGACGTAGCGTTCCCTCCAAGATACAGGTTATTTTTAGCTTTTTGCAAATTCCAGCGGCTGCTTTTGTAGCTTATGCTCATGGCAAGAATGATGGTCAGATGCCCATCGGCATCATTACCCTGGCGCTGGTGATTTTTTATAACGATACTAGTCTGTGGGATAGAATTCCGTGGTGGGTAATAATTATATCAGCTTTATCCATTAGCTTGGGGATGGCTCTTGGGGGCTGGAGGGTCATCAAGACAGTGGGGATAAAAATTACTACTCTTAGGCCAATTCATGGCTTTGCCGCTCAGGCTTCAGCGGCCACAGTGATCGAAGTGGCTTCACAATTGGGTATCCCGGTAAGTACCACCCACTGCGTAAGTTCATCTATTATGGGCGTTGGTGCCACCAGACGATTATCGGCTGTGCGTTGGGGAGTGGCCGGTAATATTATTGCTGCCTGGATAATAACTTTTCCTGTTTGTGGGGGGTTAGGTTATTTGTTTGCTTGGTTATTAAGCACGGTTTTATAGTTTATAAAGTGAGCTCTCGGGGAATTACCCGGTGCTTTTCCGCCATGATAATAGCCTTAATATCCGCTACCGCCTGGTCGATTTCACCATCTTTGTTCAGTACTACGTAGTCAAACAAGGGCAGTTGTTTTATTTCCTCCTCGGCAGTTTTGAGGCGGATGGCTAGGTCAAAAGGTAATTCAGACTGGCGTTGCTTGAGTCTTCTGGTAAGCTCTTCTCTTGATGGTGGCATCAGAAAGATAAATATTGCCTGAGGCAAGATTTTTTTTAGGGTAGCTACTCCTTGGATATCAACCTTTATTATTACATCTTGCTCTTTATCTAATGCTTGCTTGACTGGCTGCTTGGGCACACCATACCCGTTGCCGTAAACATTTGCCCACTCCAATAGCTCCTTTTCTTTAATCATCTCTTGAAACCTTTCCGAAGAAACGAAATGATAGTCTATATTATCTCTTTCCTTAGCTCGCTGCAGTCGTGTGGTTACCGTAGTAATATATTCAAGCGGGTAGCCAAGTTCCTTCATTCTGGTTAAAACGGCATCTTTACCGGCTCCTGAAGACCCCGAGAGGATAATGAGTAGCGGGCTTACCCATTGGTTGAAGGGGGCTAGGCCTTTAGCGTTCGTCTTTTTCATCGCTTTGCTCTGGCCGTAACACGATACCTCCGTGGCTTACCTGTAACCTGCCAGCGATAGTTTCAGGAGTTAGGGCAGCCAGAAAAACATGTTCGCTATCAATGAAAATAACTGCTTTAGTTTTTCTACCACTGGTCATATCAATTAGTAACCCCTTTTCTCTGCTTTCTTTGATGGTGCGTTTGATAGCCGCTGAATTTGGTGAAGCAATAGCAATAACCCTATTCATAGCTAGCACGTTGCCAAACCCGATGTGAATTAATTCTATGACCATTATTATCACCTTTCGGCAGTTATTTTTGGTTATTAATATCAGACCATTAACTTTATTACCGATACTGGAAAATTGTTTGATTATCCTACAGGCTTAATCGCTCTGGCCGATTCTATCCATAATTAACGATACATACTCCCCCTCTCTCGTGTTATTGCCACAACGCCCCATTTTATACTTATAATAGTAATTACGCAACTACAGAAACTTGAATTATACACTGTTTCTTGATAAATTATTGTAGTTGTGTGGTTGAATATGCTGGAGTAATAATTATAGATTCTTATCTTATATGGTGAGCAGAATAAGATCTTTCAGGCTCAAGAGTACGGATCATCTTCGCCGCCGTGGAAACACAGGAGTTTGACATCGGCGGTTTTGGCGCTTGTTTGAGAAAAGATTTCGGCTTGGTTTATATTGCGTTAAAGCAGCCTTAGAGGTCAACAGTTGTATAAGATATTGCTGAAGCAAGTCCTGGTGCCTAATATTTATCTATTTAAGTTAGCAGTACCTGATGTGGCCAAGAAGGTCCAGCCAGGGCAATTTATCATTCTTAGGATCGATGAAAGAGGCGAGCGCATTCCATTGACGATTGCTGATTGGGATGAGGTTGAAGGCAGTGTTACCATTGTTTTTATGGAGGTGGGATCGACAACACGTAAATTAGGCTTGCTCAAGACTGGTGATTTCATTACTGATTTTATAGGGCCGCTGGGTTTGCCAACCCATACTGAGAAATTTGGTAATGTCGTTTGTGTTGCTGGTGGATTTGCGGTGGCTACCATATTCCCTATTGCCCGGGCGATGAGGTGGGCAGGAAATAAGGTTATTTCAATTTTAGGAGCACGGAGTCAAAACCTACTTTTTTGGGAAGATAAACTGCGCTGTGTCAGCGACCAGCTAATAGTTACTACTGATGATGGCTCGTACGGTCGTAAAGGTCTGGTAACTGAACCGCTGAAGGAGTTGCTGGAAAGTGATGAAAAAATTGACCGGGTAATTGCCATTGGACCGAGCATCATGATGAAATTCTGTGCCAAGACCACTGAACCATTTGGGATTAAAACGATTGTTAGTTTGAATCCAATTATGGTTGATGGTACCGGCATGTGTGGCTGCTGTCGAGTCTCGGTGGCGGGAGTGACCAGATTTACCTGCGTAGATGGCCCTGATTTTGATGGACATAGGGTGGACTGGGATTTACTTTTAGCTCGTCAGCGCACTTACCTTGAAGAGGAGAAACTTTCTATTGAGCGGTGGTAAGGTATAATGTGCCAAGAGGCCTGTTGAGGAAGGAGCGGAGAGATAGTCTATGGCGAAGCTTGATTTAAATCGAGTGTCTATGCCACAGCAAGACCCTGAATTACGGAGCAGAAATTTTAATGAGGTTGCTTTGGGTTACAGTGCTGAACAAGCTAAGGCGGAGGCAGGGCGCTGCATCCAATGCCCGAAACAGCCTTGTATTGACGGTTGCCCGGTAAATGTTTTCATTCCCGAGTTTATTC
Organism: uncultured Dehalococcoidales bacterium; assembly: GCA_964342215.1. GTDB lineage: Bacteria > Chloroflexota > Dehalococcoidia > Dehalococcoidales > CAYFEZ01 > CAYFEZ01. The sequence continues at coordinate 7,047 of CAYFEZ010000024.1, forward strand.
AGGCTATACGTGAAGGTAATTTGCCGGATGCGGTAAGAATAATGAAGCGTAAAAATGCTTTACCTGGTATCTGCGGACGGGTTTGTCCTCAGGAGTCGCAATGTGAAAACGTGTGTGTTTTGAATAAGAAAGAGGCACCTATGGCTATTGGTCGGTTGGAGCGGTATGTAGCTGATTGGGAACGAGCTAATGTGGGGTCGATCAGTGTAACCCCGGATTTGCCGCCGCCGACAGGTAAACGGGTGGCCGTGATTGGTTCTGGGCCGGCCGGGCTAACTGCGGCGGCTGATTTGGCTAAGATGGGACATAGCGTTACCATTTTTGAGGCGCTGCATGTTGCTGGTGGGGTATTAATGTATGGAATTCCGGAATTCAGATTGCCCGAAGATATTGTCCAGACTGAGGTTAACTATGTAGCTTCGCTGGGTGTGGAGCTTAAGTTAAACTCGGTGGTGGGCAGATTAGTAACCATAGATGAGTTGCTAAATAATGGCTATCAGGCGGTTTTCTTGGGAACCGGTGCGGGACTGCCGATGTTTTTGAATATCCCTGGTGAGAATCTTAACGGTATCTATTCGGCCAACGAGTTTCTGACTCGGGTCAATCTGATGAAGGCATACTTGTTTCCGGAGTACGATACTCCGGTGAAGGTGGGTAAAAGGGTGGTTGTGATTGGTGGCGGTAATGTAGCTATGGATTCAGCTCGGTGTGCTCTCCGGCTTGGTGCCGATGAAGTTTATATTGTCTACCGACGTTCTGAGGTGGAGATGCCTGCTCGCCGTGAGGAGGTGGAGAATGCTAAGGCGGAGGGTATCCAGTTTAAACTACTGACTAATCCCAAGCAATTTTTAGGTGATGAGCAGCACTGCGTTGTCGGTATGGAGTGCTACCAGATGGAATTAGGTGGGCCTGATGCTAGTGGTCGTCGCCATCCGGTCATTAAGCCGGGAAGCGACTTTATCATTGATGTTGATGTGGTGATAGCTGCCTTGGGCACCACTCCTAATCCGCTTATTGCCCAGACTACTGAAGGCATGAAGACAACTAAGTGGGGTACCGTAGTTGCTGATAAGACGACTGGTAAGGCAGTAAAGCCGAAGGTCTGGGCGGGTGGTGATATAGTTACCGGCGCCGCCACTGTAATCAGCGCTATGGGTGCAGGTAAGCGTGCCGCCCATTCTATTGGTGAGTATTTGGAGGGGCAAGGTAAGTAAACGCTTTAATTACATTCCTCCCCCCGGATAGTTGAAGGACAGCTATTGGTAGAGCAGGGAGTGAGAACAGCTATAGATATCAGTGATGGACTGATTTCAGACCTGAAGCATGTGTGTAAAACCAGCCGGGTTGGCGCTCGGATAGAAGTTGACTATACGCCTATTTCGCCCGCAGTAAAGGTTAATTTTGAGGAGCTTTTGGAGTTGGCGCTATCCGGAGGAGAGGACTACGAATTGCTATTTACGGGAAATGTTAAAGTCATTGATAATGTAAAAAAGCTAGTTTCTTGCCCAATAACAGTAATCGGTGAAATTGTCGCGGAGAAGATAGGAGAGATAACCTTGGTTGGCACAAAGGGAAGTCTAATTCAACCCGGTAATGGTGGCTGGGAGCACTTTACGGCGAGATGAAGCCACTTCAATCACAAAACTCGCCACCAGATATGAGCTACCTTGAGTTAATTAGTTGTAGTCCGGAGCAGACCCAGAAATTTGGAATTCACATTGGTGAGTTGGCTTTACCCGGTGATATTTTTCTCCTCCTCGGTAACTTGGGGGCGGGAAAGACCTGTTTCACTCAGGGTATTGCATGGGGGTTAGGCATTAAGGAATATGCGGTCAGCCCCTCTTTTATTGTGGTGAGGGAGTTGTATGGTCGGCTGCCTCTATACCATATAGACCTATATCGGCTCGACCATATAGAGGAAATTGTAGAATTAGGTCTGGATGACTATCTTTACGGCGGTGGTGTTTGTGTCGTAGAGTGGGCAGAAAAGGGATTGAGTGTCCTGCCAGCTGAGCATCTGCTAATTAAAATTGACTATCTTGCTGATGCCGAGCGTAACCTTTGTCTTGAACCCAATGGCAAGCGCTACCTAGAAATAATGTCACGGCTCAAACGTCTCCTTAATGCTAAGGAAGGACTAAAAAATAGCTAATGCAGTTGGCTATAGACACTTCAACAGATGTGGCTAGCTTAGCTCTGGTGGAAGGTGATGAAGTGCTCGCGGAACTAACTTGGTGCTGTGGGCAAAACCACACTGTTGAGTTGCTACCTCAACTAACTCGCCTATTACAGCAGATTAAAGTAAACCTTCAATATATCAGTGGTATTATCGTAGCCAGGGGACCGGGAAGTTTCAATGGATTGAGGGTAGGAATAAGCACGGCTAAAGGGTTGGCCTTTAGTTTGGGCATCCCCATAGTCGGCGTTAGTACCTTAGAGGTAGCCGCCTACCAACACGCTGAGTCTGGTTTTCCTGTCTGCCCGATATTTAATGTCGGTAGAGGGGAGATTGCTACAGCGATTTACCAGCGGCGACATAATGAGTGGAGTCGGCTGGTTACTGAGCACATAACCACCGTTGACTCTCTATGCTCACAGATAACCACTAAGACCATATTTTGCGGAGAATTCATAGCATCCACTAGCACTGAGCTAACCAAGCGGCTTAAGCAAAGAGCAATAGTACCACCTTCTGCCGCCCTAGTTCGGCGAGCCAGTTTTTTAGCTGAGCTAGGGCGGCAGAAGGTGGAAGCCGGTAATTATGATAATCCAGCTATCCTACAGCCGCTATACCTTAGACGACCATCGATTACTCAGCCTAAAAAGCGAATAAATAAATAAGAAGGAGATGATAATGGTAATCCGGTCCCAGGTGTCAGTCGACACCACCAGAGGGTACAGCCAATGTTTTGGTTGCGGGCAGGATAACCCCGTCGGATTGAAATTAGAGTTTGAGTGGGATGGGGAAACAGCACGAGCGGAGTTTGCTCCCAGTAAGCATTATCAAGGTTGGAAAGGTATTGTTCATGGGGGCATTATAACCTGTATCCTTGACGAGGCTATGGGTTATGCCGTCTTATTTGAAGGTGTACATTGTATTACTGCCAAAATGCATGCAAGATTAAAACGTCCGGCTTTAATAGATGAGCTCCTCATTATTACTTCGGCTGTAACCAGAAAGAACCGGAGATTAGTGGAGGCAAGAGCAAATATATCCTTGAGAGATGGAACTCCGATAG
>CAYFEZ010000025.1:0-10216 GCA_964342215.1 uncultured Dehalococcoidales bacterium
ACATAGATAACAATTAACTCTTCTCCCTCCTCTCTCCGGTATCTCCTAAACTCCCGATTTCTTAATCCATATTCTAGGTGAACCACACACTAGAATCATATCTCTGTGGGTAAAGCTATTTATCTCTGTGTACAATTGTGCTACACTATAAATTAATATTAGAAGGATAATTTTCCATGGCTACCACTCAAGTCCAAAAAAATGAACAGTTGAACATGGGAAAACTCACCTTAGGTGAGCTGACATGGGTCGATATTGAAAAACCGACGGAACGGGAGACGAAATATCTGGCTCAAAATTACCCTTTCCACCCACTTGATTTGGATGATTGCCTCAGCCGGATACAGCGACCCAAGATAGATGAATATAAAGACTACTTATTTTTGGTCTTTCATTTCCCCGTATTTAGTAAAGAAGCGCGAGTAACCACTTCCAGTCAGCTATCGGTATTCATCGGCAAGAAATATCTGATTACTCTACATACAGGCGAACTAAAGCCACTGGTAAAGCTATTCCGGGAATGCCAAATTGATGACGAATCACGCCAAGATAACTTTAGTAATGGCGCCGGTTACCTTCTTTACCGCATAATTGATAGACTGGTTGATTACTGTCTACCGATACTGAGTAAAATTGGTGATAACATTGAAACCGTTGAGGATAATATCTTCTCTAACGAGATGCCAAGGGCAATAAAGGAGATCTCCTTATTGCGTCGTGATGTCATCTCATTTCGCCGCATTATCTGGCCAATGCGAGCGGTTATTGGCAGCCTCGAACTAAAGCTTCGCCGCTTTAACAAGATGGATATGGCCGTTTACTTCGGAGATATGACCGACCATGTGGACAAAATCTGGGACGGTTTGGACGAGTGTAAGGAGATAATTGAGGGATTAAATGATACCCACGACTCACTAGCAACCAATCGCACCAATGAAGTAGTGCGAATGCTGACTCTCATTGCCACTATTTTATTACCGCTAACGGTAGTAGCCTCTTTTTATGGAATGAATATTCCCTTACCTTTTCAAAACTCCAGTTACTCATTCCTCTTTGTGTTCGCCATCTGGACAGTCCTTGTCGGCGGTATGCTCTACTTCTTCCGACGGCAACACTGGATTTAATAACCGTATAATATAAAGGCCGAATAATGAACTTCTCATACCGATTTGTAGTTGTTGTCTCCATTTTTGTCACTTGTTTGATTACCGCTAATATTATTGCGGTCAAGTTGATAAGCTTTGGTGTCATCATCCTACCGGCAGCCATAATTGTTTTCCCCTTAAGTTATATCTTCGGGGACATCCTCACCGAGGTCTATGGCTATCGCCAAGCAAGAAGGGTAATCTGGTTAGGCTTCTTTTGCAACCTCATCTTCGTCATCTTTGCTTGGGTGGGGCAGGTTCTACCTCCCGCTCCAATCTGGGAAGGGCAGGGGGCCTACACGAGTATTTTAGGCATTGCGCCGAGACTGCTCGCTGCTTCCTTTGGCGGCTACCTCGTCGGTGAATTTGCCAACTCCTTTATCCTAGCTAAGATGAAGGTTATGACACAAGGGAACTGGCTGTGGAGCCGAACCATTGGTTCTACTATAGTCGGGCAGGGGTTGGACACCTCTATATTCATTACTCTAGCCTTCATCGGCACTCCTTCCTTTGTGCCACTAATGATTTTTTATCACTGGTTAGCAAAGACCTCTATTGAAACAGCGGCTACCCCGTTTACCTACACCATGGTAAACTTCCTAAAGAAGAGGGAAGCCATTGACACCTATGACTATGAAACAAGCTTTAATCCTTTCTCAATTTCAGATTAGGGATTAGTCTAATTTCCTAGGGAGTTGCCCAGAGAACAGTGGATATTCAAATACTAGGAGCACATACCTGTGAGTCATCGGATACCAAGTTGGTGAGCCTGTTAATTGACCATATCCTGGCTTTAGATGCTGGTGGACTTACCTCTAGTTTGTCTATTCAGTCTCAGCAAAAACTTAAGGCGATACTACTTACCCATCAACACTATGACCATGTAAGAGACATACCAACACTGGCTATGAACTTTTTCCTTGAGGGCACCACCTTTAATATCTACTCGACACAACCGGTGTATGACGCCCTTACTGCCTATCTGCTAAACGATAAGCTTTATCCTGATTTTTTGGAACAACCACCACAGAATCCGACAATTAAGTTCACCCTAGTAGAGCCATACCAAGCCGAACAAATTGAAGGCTATAGTGTCTTGACGATCCCGGTAAATCACTCCGTACCTACCGTTGGCTACCATATTACATCTCCCGATGGGAAAGCGGTATTCTATACCGGAGATACCGGCCCCGGTTTGGTTGATTACTGGGAGCACATATCACCTCAACTACTTATCACTGAAGTTACGGCAACAAACAGATATAACGAATTCGCAAAAAAGTCAAAGCACCTCACCCCGAACCTGCTGAAACAGGAGTTAATTCGCTTTCAAAAAGTTAAGAACTACTTACCACAAGTAGTTCTAGTTCATATGAACCCTAGATTAGAGAAGGAAATAGCGGCTGAAATAGCAGTAGTAGCTAAGGCCTTGAATAATCCCATTATCATGGCCTACGAGGGTATGCAACTTCACCTGTAAAATAACCGACCCGCAAGCAAGGGCAAGAAAGGCCCAAGATTACCCGCAATCCGTAGTTTGAGTGCACTCAAACTACTACTATAAGTCCGGCAATTACCATAACAATTTTCGGAATGTTATGATATAATACAGAGTAACACCGTGGTGATAAAGACAGTAGTTACTAATCGCAAAGCCCATCACAACTATCATATACAAGAGAGTTTAGAAGCTGGCGTGGCGCTTACCGGTTCGGAGATAAAATCAATCCGATCAGGGAGAGTGAGCTTAGGCGATGCTTATATTAGACCAGAAACCGAGGAGTTGTGGCTAGTGAATGCTCACATCGCTCGCTACGATGCTAGTAGCTATATGAGCCATGAACCAACACGACGACGGAAACTGTTATTGCATCGTAAACAAATTGATGAGCTTACCAGTAAGGTGCGAGAAAAAGGCTTGACGCTGGTTCCGCTAAGACTATATATTAAAGATGGAATTGCTAAGGTTGAAGTAGCGTTGGCCAAGGGTAAAAAGCTATATGACAAGCGGCAGTCCATAGCACGCCGTGAGACGGAAAGGACTATTGAACGAACCATAAAAAAGCGAGAAACTCAAAGGAGATAGATTGCATCTAGGCAATCATTGGACAATGGGGACGCGTGGGTTCGACAGGGGAAGTATGCTGCCGGATTGCAAGCTGAGGTGCCACTAACCTCATAAAACCAGTGGCAAAAGTTAATTGACGAACCTGAATTAGTTTTTGCAGCTTAATCAAATAGGTTGCACATCCAACCCAACCTCACCCCAATAGGTAGGGATTGGGTGCCGAAAAATTGGGGTGCCACCGCCTAGATGTCGATAAGAGCGGTGAAAGAAACATCGACTGGCCTGGTAAAACTCAGTCAGCAGAGGCTAGCCGGGTAAGATTAAAGAGCTGACTAAGCTTGTAGCATATTCCAAGCAGCTTCTTCTGGACGGGGAGTTCAACTCTCCCCCGTCTCCACCATAAATTGACATTACGAAAGTAGCATGCCTACAATAATCGATGTTTAGTAACAGAGGTGAGATATGAAACTAGCAGTTATAGGTTTTGGACAATGCGGGAGTAGAATCGCCGATGAGTTCGCCAGACTAAATAAAAAGGCACGTACGCACCGTAAGATTGAAGTAATCACCGGTGCTTTTGCCGTAAACACCGATGCGGCTGATTTAACCGGGTTATCCACCATAAAAGCCGACTACCAGCATAGAATACTCATAGGAGGTAGAAAGACTGGCGGTCACGGGGTAGGTAAGATAAATGAGCTAGGTGCTGAAGTAGCTAGAGAAGACGGCGATAAGGTTGTAGATGCGATAAGGACATCTTCCAAACGGTTTTATGAGACTGATGCCTTCTTGCTGATTGCCAGTGCGTCTGGTGGCACCGGCTCCGGTGCACTACCAATAATGACGCAATTCATAAAAGAGCGTTACGCGGAGAAACCAGTATATTGTCTTGTCGTCCTCCCCTTTGAGCATGAAGAAGCAACCGAGGAAAGAACTATCTACAATGCAGCCGTGTGTCTTAAATCAGTAAACTCAGTGGCTGATGCGACAATCCTTTTTGATAATCAAAGGTATGTTAGAAAGGACTCCTCTCTTAGAAACAATATAGCTAAAATCAATGCCATGATAGTTGCACCATTCTACAATATACTCTGTGCCGGGGAAGAGAGGAAAAGCAAATATATCGGGGCTAAGACGCTTGATGCCGGCGACATAATACAGACTCTGGTAGGGTGGACAGTAATCGGCTACGGTAAAGCATCACTACCAACACTCCGGATTCCCTTCCAGGAAACACGTGACTTCAACAAGAAAGGTATCGAAATTTACAAGGGCATCCAAGCAATGGATGAAGCAATAAGTGAGTTATCAATCAGATGTAAGCCTATGGATGCCAGTCGAGCGTTATATCTCCTATCAGCTCCGGCCAAGGAAATGAATATGGATGCAGTTAAGGGCCTTGGAAGCTACCTAAGAGAGCTAGCCCCAAAGGCTATCATAAGAAACGGAGATTACCCCCGGGAAAGAGGCTCACTGGATATCACTGTAATCTTGTCTGAACTCAGTGATGTGGAAAAGGTAAGAAACTTCTATACCGATTCAGCTTCCTACATTTCTGAGATTGCAAAAAGACAAGATGAACTAAAGAAGAAACTTAAAGGAATAGACGAGGCAGCCAAGGACATACCCTCGTTATTATAGTTAGCCAATTTAAGTCTTTTCGCCGTTTCCGGCTACCTCAACTAAGTTGCTTATCAATGTGTGAATAGCTAGGTGCAGCTAGGTGTTTGCGTAACAATAACGATCCCAATACTCGCTGTACACCAGTACCAATACGTAATTAGCCCACCTGTGCCTCAAAATTCAAAATTTATCTGTCTTCAAAAAACTTTGGCAAACCGTTAAGATAGAGTTATAATATAGAAATAAAGCAAATGGCTTCTCAAGTCTTTTATCGTAAATGGCGTCCCCAAGCTTTAGCTGAGGTGGTCGGGCAGGAACCGGTAGCCCGGACACTGGCCAATGCCCTCAGTATCGGCCGTATCTCCCATGCCTACATTTTTTGTGGCCCAAGAGGGACCGGTAAGACCAGCACCGGGCGCATTCTGGCTAAAGCGGTAAATTGCCTTACTAATGGCAAGGGTGAACCATGCAATACTTGCCATATTTGCCAGGCAATTACCGAAGGTAGGGCTTTAGATGTGATTGAGATTGATGCCGCCAGTAATCGTGGCATTGATGACATTAGAGACCTGCGAGAGAGGGTCAACTATAGTCCCAACGTAGCCCGCTACAAGGTCTACATTATAGATGAAGTCCATATGCTCACCAAAGAAGCCTCCAATGCTCTGCTGAAGACTCTAGAAGAACCCCCACCCCATGCTATTTTCATATTAGCTACCACTGAAACTCATAAAGTCTTACCTACCATAATATCCCGCTGTCAACGCTTTGATTTTCGACGTATTTCACAGACAGATGTAGTCTCCAGACTAACCCATATTTGTAGTGCCGAAGGTATTCACCTAGAGGCGGAAGGGCTTCGAGTTATTGCCAAGAGCACCACCGGCAGTCTACGAGACGCAACAAACCTGCTGGAACAATTGACTGCCTACTATGGTTCCGAAATAGGACTCCACCAGATTCAGGCTGTCCTTGGTATCACCGGAGATTGGCGAGCTAAAGAACTGACCAAGCATATTGTAAATAATGATATTTCAGCCGGGATAGCAACTATTCACAGTGTCAATAGTGATGGCCTAGACTTAAAACAATTCAATCGGGAACTAGTAGAATACCTTAGGGGATTACTGCTGATAAAAACCGGGGCCAACGGAACGGCAGACTTTACTGCTGAGGACTTGGTGGACCTGAATAATTTAGCCGCTAGAACTTCTCTCCCTCAGATATTAAAGGCAGTCAAGCTCTTTGGTCAGCTTGAGTTTAGCTTGAGCAACTACTCTACCTTACCCCTAGAGCTAGCCTTAGTTGACTGTACCCTCTCGGAAGAAGTAAAGGAAAATCCTACCACTCAAACTGTATATCAAAAGCCCGCCAAGGCGATTACCCCACCAGTGGCACCGTCTCCGCCTGAACCACCACCAGTTGAACCTGAACCAACCCATACCCCAACAGCAGAAGTAGCCGAATACAGTTCCCCCACCCCACCAGAACCCGGTAGTGAAATTGAAAAACTAAAACTAAACTGGCAACAGATTATTAAGAAAGCTCCGGCAAATGTTAAAAAAACTAATGCTATTGCCTTACTTAGGAGTACCGGCGTCAAGCCAGTAGCCATTGGAGATGATACTGTAGTCTTATCCTTTAGATATAATATTCATAAGGAAAAAGCGGAGAAACAGGAAAATCAACAGGTAGCCGAAGAAATCATAAGTAATTTCCTCGGGCGTCCCTGCCAAGTACGCTGCATTTATGAACCGGAAGATAATCACCTAGTGCAAGCGGCAGTAGAGATGGGCGCTCAGGTTACCAGTGTGGAGGAAAAATGAACAGATTCATGCGCCAAGCCCAAGAACTTCAAGCCAAACTAGCCAAGGCCCAGGAGGAGTTAGGCAACATCATTGTAGAAGTCAGCTCAGGTGGGGGGGCCGTTAAGATTACCATTAATGGAAAGCAAGAAATACAATCAGTTAAAATATCAGCGGAAGTGGTAAACCCTGATGATATCGAACTCATGGAAGATTTGGTGTTAGCCGCGGTAAGGGAAGCCATCACCAAATCGCAGGAGATGGCTTCCAAGCGGCTCGGGGGACTAACAGGGGGTCTTAATATCCCGGGGCTAACCTAAACAAGCGGCTTATCAGCGAACGGATAAGAAAACAAATGCCCCTTAAAATCTAGCTATTACTCTCTCCTCCCGTGGAAAAAGCAATAGCTAGATAGTAACTACAGTTAAGGAGTACCATTATTGAACCAGCGTTCCCTACCTACGGCCGAGGCGATATATAAGCTCATTCAGGAGTTTAATAAACTACCGGGCATCGGGCCCAAGAGTGCCCAGCGGCTTGCCTACCACTTGTTGCGTGCCCCCGAAGAACAGACCACGCAATTAGCTGACGCTATCCTGTCAGTAAAACAGGAGATTAGACTATGCTCCATTTGTTTTAATGTTACCGACGCTGACCACTGCCTCATCTGTCGCAATGATGAACGCGACCACGGTAAGATTTGCATCGTAGAACAACCCCAAGACATCCTAGCTCTAGAGCATACTAAAATTTATAGTGGACGGTATCACGTGCTTCACGGAGCAATCTCACCTACCGACGGGGTGGGAACTAACGATATAAGAATCAGGGAGCTTATTGAACGGTTAGAGGGTAGTTCTATAGAAGAAGTCATCATGGCAACCAACCCCAATCTTGAGGGGGAACAGACCGCTATGTATCTAAATCGCCTGATTTCACCCATGGGCATTATGGTTACTCGCCTTGCCCGGGGGTTACCCTTTGGCACCGAACTGGAATACGCCGACGATGTTACCTTAACCCGAGCCATTGATGGTAGGCAGGAATTTTGACCCACCTTAGGCGAATCTTAAGTCCGTCTATATGGTTATTATGACGTTAACAAATAAGAATAATCGACCTCACAGATAATTGTTGCTATAATGCTTCACAGACACCGAAATCTTAAATAAACACCAAAGTAGCGAAAATGACCAAACCCAGAAATTTTCAGACGGCGGCCATCATTATTAAGAAAACCAAGCTGGGGGAAGCAGACAGAATCCTTACCCTATACACCGCTCATCTGGGTAAACTGCAGGCAGTAGCCAAAGGAATACGGCGCCCAAGAAGCAAGTTATCCGGACACCTTGAACTGCTTACCCATAGCTTGGTATCACTAGCTAGGGGCCGAAATCTGGATACTATAACCGGAAGCCAAACTATTGATAGCTTCCTACCACTGAAGACTGACCTGCAACTTAGTGCCTATTCTCTTTATGTCACTGAGTTAATTAACCAATTCACTGCTGAGCATATTGAAAATTACCCCTTATTCCAATTGCTGTTGGGGACGCTAAAGCGCCTGTGCCAAGATGGCAATAAGGAATTAGTTTTACGTCACTTTGAACTTCACCTCCTCAATGAAATTGGCTACCGACCTCAGCTGCAACAGTGCGTCTCCTGCCAAATACCATTAAAACCAACTACTAATCCATTCTGCCATAGTGCCGGCGGCATGCTGTGCCCCAGTTGCAGCCGAAGCCAATCCTTGACCTATCCTCTCTCGGTTAATGCTCTAAAAGTGCTACGAGTGCTCCAAAGCAACAACTATAACACGGTCAATCGGCTAAAAATAAACCCACCACTATCCCAAGAATTAGAAGGGGTTTTGAGATATTATGTTAAATACCTCCTAGAACAAGAGGTAAAATCCACCACCTGGATGGATACTTTACGGGTACAACCCAAGGAAATAACATCGGACTAAAATAACAATGACATCTAGATTAGATCACATAACCCAACGAAGACTGGACAAGCTGGAACGGATTCGTGCCCGCGGCGTTAATCCCTACCCGCATCGTTATCACCGCAGCCATACCACTCAGCAAGCAATAGGACTCCTCAAAGAGTTGGGGTCAAAAAGTAATTCTGAGAGGACTAAGGATGATCTTACCAGTAAAGACAAGGTAAGCATGGCCGGGCGGATTATGGCTATAAGACGAATGGGTAAGAATGCATTCTTTGATATCCGCGATGGCTCAGGGAAGATACAACTGTTATTCCAGGACATACACCAACTTAATAAGGAAACCCTTGAGCTCTTTACGGAGCTAGACATCGGTGATATTCTCGGGGTCAGTGGCAATCTGCTGCGGACAAAAAGTGGCGAGCCTACAGTTTGGGTAGGCGATTTTACCCTACTGGCCAAGTCACTTCAGCCCTTACCGGAAAAGTGGCATGGGCTTAGCGACATCGACACGCGCCACCGCCAGCGCTACCTAGACCTTATTGCTAACACTGAAATCAAAGAAATCTTCCAGGTGCGCGGCCAAGTCATTACTGCCATACGAACATTCCTCAATCAGCGGGGATTTTTAGAGGTAGAAACGCCTGTGCTGCAACCATCAGCCGGAGGCGCTCTAGCCAAACCCTTTATTACCCACCACCATGCTCTTGATCAAGACTTTTACCTACGCATTGCTCATGAACTCCATCTGAAACGACTAGTTATTGGCGGTTTTGACAAGGTTTATGAATTAGGCCGCACTTTCCGTAATGAGGGCGTATCCACCAAACATAATCCTGAGTTCACCATGCTCGAAAGCTACGAAGCCTATGCTGATTATAACGAAGTCATGAGTATGCTGGCGGAGATGGTATTTGAAGTTTGCCAACAAGTATTAGGCACAGGTAAGGTTAAGTTCGGGGATAACACCATTAACTTCAAGCCTCCCTGGCAAGTAATTAGCCTACGCCAGGCAATTAAACAATATAGTGGAATCGACTTTGACCAATATCCTGACACTGATTCCCTTAGAACTAAAATGTTACAGATAAAAACAGAAGTTAACCCCGGAAAGGACCGCGGACGGCTTATAGACGAACTCATTTCAACTTTTGTCGAGCCGAATCTGATACAACCAACCTTTCTCATCGACTATCCAGTGGAAATGTCACCCCTCGCCAAGACCAAGCCCGATGATAACCGTCTGGTAGAGCGTTTTGAGGCTTATGTCGGCGGAATGGAGGTTGCCAACGCATTCACCGAACTCAACGATCCGGTAGAACAAAGACAGCGCTTCCTCAGGCAAAAAAACCAGCGCCAGATGGAAGGTGAGATAGTAGAATCCATCGATGAAGATTTTCTGCTGACACTAGAGTATGGCATGCCTCCTACCGGCGGGTTAGGAGTAGGCATTGACCGTTTGGTAATGCTACTAACCAACCAGCAATCAATCCGTGAGGTAATCCTGTTCCCTCAGCTTAGAGTAAAGCCATAAGGAGTATTAGAGAAAGACGTAGCTTCTCTGATCCAACCCATCCCTCCCCCCTTCCCCTGGGATGGGGCCAGGGCCAAAGGGACAGGAGAA
>CAYFEZ010000026.1:0-10134 GCA_964342215.1 uncultured Dehalococcoidales bacterium
GACTTTGAATCCTTTAGCCCAGGTTCGAATCCTGGCTCGGCAGCCATAAAATGTTCCCGAGTAGCTCAGTGGTAGAGCGGGCGGCTGTTAACCGCTTGGCCGTAGGTTCGAATCCTACCTCGGGAGCCAGCCAAATTCCTATTTTGCCTAGCTATTTTTATTCCCCTGCTTTCCGTTAAACCTTTTACAACGGTGCGATCAATTGAGTAGCATGCTCCACACTGAATTAAAGTACTATCCACCTACTTTCATTTATCCTAGTGCTCTTCATTCGTTCTTTCTTGATTAGCTATATAGTCAAAATAATATTGAGACATTGCCTGTAATGAGGCCACTATGGGGGCACCTGAACTTTCCTTTTTATGCTGCTCTTTTTGGATTTCCTTTTGCAAATCCTCTAGTCTTGTAAGAGTGGCATCCATCTGGGTCATCTTTTTACCGATGTGCCCTGATATTATCAGACCGTTTATGCCTAACCCAGTTGAGATTAATCCCAATGCAATAACAGGAGCAAACCACTTAATAACTGGTGACAATGTAACCCAACCTACAATACCGAGTATTACGGCAGTAACGAGAAAATATATTAGTGTTATGAAGTCTCGCCAATACAATTTCTTACCTCCTTTTTGGTTTTCTATCAAGTCCCGTGTTTTCTTGCTCCCTGACTGGCCTTAATAGCAGCGCCAGTATCAAACCTATCAAACTCACCGCCGCCAAGATTAAGAAACCTGTCTGATAGCTACTGGTGATATCAAAGATGTATCCGATTAGCACAGGGCCAATAGTTCCGCCAATGGTAATGCCAAAATTAATCAAGCCGATGAGTACACCATGTGCTTTCAGCCCGAATAATTCGGCGGTTATTGGCGACATTTGCACAAATGAACCACCCCAGGCAAAACCAAAAATGACCCCAAAGAGATAAAGCATCCACACTTCTTTAGCGGCCAATAGCCAAAACAAAGAAGCTGACATTAAAATAATGCCAATGATGATGGCTAACTTGTTACCGATTTTATCGCCGGTAGTACCCATCACAATCCTGCCGGCAATGTTTGCCCCTCCAATAATTGAAAGAACGCTAACGGCACTGGCGGGGGGGATTCCTAGTCCGGTAGCGTGTATAACAATATGAACCATAACCGTAATTTGAGAAAACCCCAGAAAGAGGAAAACGGCCCAGAGCATCCAGTATTGCCAGGTACGAGTTGCCTCCCGAAAAGAAAGACCATCAGCCCCCGAATTTTGGCTTTCTTGCTTTAGTTCTGCTTTGCCATCTGGTAATAGTCCTTTGCTTTGTGGGTCTCGCCTTAGGAATTGGGTGACTGAAGTAATCAATATTAACGATATAGCTCCCATGATAATATAGGATGTGCGCCAGCCGTAACTGGAGATAAGCCAACCGCCCAGAAGTGGCATAAGCATGGTGCCGGTACCGGTACCAGCCATGACAATGCCGGTCATCATACTTCTTCTCTTGGCAAACCACCTGGCTGTCGTCGATAACAGAACAACGATATAGCCACTGAAGCCGGTTCCGATTAGCACACCGTAAAACAGGTATATTTGCCAGACAGCACTAATCTGCGACATTAATGAATATCCCAGACCCAAAACGAGGGCACCAGCGGTAAGTACTAGCCGAGGACCAAATTTATCGTTTATCTTCCCGGTAACAACGCCCAGTAAGCCAGCCAGAATTAGAGAAAGTGAGAAGGCACCCGATGTTATTGCTCTTGTCCAGCCGAATTCCACTAGTACTGGTTCAAAGAAGACACCAAAGCTGAAATATCCGCCTACAGCTATTAGGAGGGAAATGAAACAAGCCAGAATTATGACGTAGCCATAGAAAAATTTAGGTTTCTTATCTTCAGTCATTGTTAAATAGCTTGCCAGAACATTACCGAATGATTGACGACTGTTGCTGACGCATTGCCTTCCCCAGCGGTTTTAGGCCTAACATGACTTGTATATAATATAACAAATACTCTCCTTATGCACGTCTATCGAAGCGAGGCGTTGGTTATAGATTATGCCGGAAGTTATTAGAATGCAGTACGAGGTGAATTGGGCAGAGGAGGCTTAATTGTTTTCATGGCGGATTTGTGGTACTGTTTGCTTTTAAAAGTAGGGCCATTACTAAGCCAATAACACTTACTATTGCCAGTATTAGGAAACCTGACTGATAGCTACCGGTGACATCAAAGATGTAGCCGATCAGGACGGGACCCACAGTGCCCCCAGTTGTTAAGCTAGCATTGATTAGGCCCACAATGACACCGAGTGAACTCAGTCCAAAAAAGTCACCTACGATTAGTGGAACAAGCACAAACGAAGCACCATAACTAACCCCGAAAATAGCAGCGAAGAGATGGAGCATCCACAACTCTTTTGCGTATTGTAACCATACTACAGCAACTAACATTATAATTAGGCTGGTAATAAGAGTTGACCGGCTGCCAATTCTATCAACGGCACTACCCATGACAATCCTCCCAACGATATTTGCCCCTCCGACAATCGACACAATACTAACTGCATTGGTTGCCAGAAATCCCAGTCCGGTCGCATGGATGACAATATGCACTATGATAGTAAATACAGAAAAACCAACACAGAAAAAAGATATTGCTAGCAGCCACAGTTGTCTTGTGCGAATTGCTTTTCCAAAAGAAAGGCCAAGCTCTTTTGCCTGTGACTTGTCTCGTTGTATGCCAGTGTCACCGTCTGGTAATTGTCCCTTACTCTGCGGGTCACGCCGAAGAAATTGCCCGGTTAAAATGATAATTACAAATGAAATAACCCCGAAGGCAATAAAAGAGATGCGCCAGCCGTAGCTGGATATGAGTCGGTTTGCTAGTATAGGCATAACTATTGTACCTATACCGGTGCCGGCAATGCTGAGTCCATTCATCATGCCTCTTTTTTTAACAAACCATCTGGATAAGGTCGTTAGCAAAGGAATAATAACTCCACTCATACCAATACCCATGATCACGCCGTAAAACAGATATAGCTCCCATACGGCATTAGTCCGAGACATTAATATGTAACCGACCCCTAATAAGAAACCACTAATAGTAAGAATAAAACGGGAGCCAAATTTATCAGTGAGTCTACCGGTAACAATACTTAGAAATCCACCAAGGATTAAAGTGAGTGAGAAAGCGCCTGAAATTACCGCCCGGGCCCAGCCAAACTCTAAGAGCATGGGCTCAAAGAAGACGCCGAAAGTGTTAACTCCGCCGCCGGCTACACCAAGGATTATGAAAGTAACTACAGCTATGATATAGCCGTAGAATATTTTGGGGTTTCTATTTCTAATCATGCAGTAATACTCTGTTTAATTAGCCGTTAGATATGACTTACGGTGCTGGTTAGTTACTGCAACTGTTTTCAAACTACCGGATGTTTTTCCTTGACTTGGTAGTTCCTGCGTCTCTTTTTCCCATGGTGTCGACAGCTTAATTTTAATTTCCGAACTGCATGATATTTCTTGATTGAAGGATCTCCTTCTGGGAGAAACACAAACCAAGCCGTCGATACGGTTCATTAAGGTATAACCACTCTCTCATCGGCCACCACTACAACAGTCTTACTCCTGTCCATGAAATTCTTCTCGTCGTCTCGTAGTGCCTTAGCGGCATCGCTAAAGTACCAGTCGTTCCATTTCCAAAAGGATTGTAAGTCGTTAAAGTAGAATTCTGCCACTCCGTCAAATGGTGGTTCTCCCTTAAGGCCAAGCCCTAGAGCATAGTTTTGGACATATCCCTTCCAGCCCGCAGCCACTGATTGTGGAACCTGTTTGCGTGCGAAGGGGGCATGCTTCTCATACCAGTACTGTGAGAATTCTTCTATTGTTAGACCGCTTTTTCTTTTCACCATCGCAATCATCTTAACCATATCATTACCTCCTTAAGTCGTTTCTTCTCCGTATGAAAAAATCTGGCATAGCTATACCGCACTGTTGCGAAATAGGAAACCGCCGGCATCTAAAACTTTTACCTATAACCTAACGATGATTTTAAGTAGTGCGGACAATCAGAAAATGTGGTTTCCTAACGTCTACATACCGTGGGCAGTGATTCTCCTTAATGAGTCGTTGGCCGTGGGAGCCCTGCCTCATCGTGTGTATAACCACATTTGTATGGATGTTACCACTCTGTATCCGGGGGGGCTTTGGTAAACTCAATTAATTCAATTATTACTCCAAAGGCACTCTTAGGGTGTATCATGGTCTCATACCAACCTTCAAAACCTTTGTTTTTAAATCCGGGGACGTGCATTTTTAGTTTGTCATGGACCTTAATGCCTTTATCCCTAAGTTCAGTAATTGCTTCGTCAATATTTTCCACTTCAAATGCCAGAATAGCAAAAGTTGGAGCTGACCTCTTTATTTGTTTACCGGTGCCGATCTCATCATTAGTCGATTCACTTATTCCAACGCGAAACGGTATATCCTCTCCTAACCGGGCATTTAGAGCACGGAAACCATAATCGGCCAGCCAGGGTTGCTCTGGACCTATTTTGGCTCCGAGAACATCTCTGTAGAAGGATACGGCGTCATCCATCGTGTCGGGCGGGCAGAAATGGTCGATACTCAAAACACGCTTAATCTTCATTAAATAGCCTCCTCTTTTGGTGTTTTGTTAATAGTTTAGCTAATAAAAAGAAATTAGTAAAATATTTCTAGCGATGGTTGCATTTTTCGGGAAGATTTGGCACGAGAAAAAGTTCCGCTAAGGGCCACGTCTATAATCTGCTTGACAAATTAATAATTAAATGTATAGTAGTTCTTAGCGCTGAAAGGAGAGACTAAATGAGTGAGAAAAGATACTATAATCGAGACATCGAGACTATGTCACGGGAAGATTTTCTGGAATATCAGTGGCGAGAGTTGCAGAAGCAGATAAGATATACTTATGAGAAGAGCGGACTGTGCCAGCGGCAGTTCAAACAAGCTAAGATTACTCCTGATGACATTAAAACTAGGGAAGATTTTACGAATAAAGTTCCCTATACTACCAAGCAAGACATGGTTGCTGATCAGGGAGAAGATCCCCCTTACGGTACCCGTTTGGTAGTTCCGGAAAATGAAATCTGTATTATCTGGCTTACCAGTGGTACCTCAGGTAAAGGACAGGAGGTACATACTCTGACTAGGGAAGACTGGGACTTTTTTCTTGAAGCCCCGGCGATGATATACACCTGGTCCGGTTGGCAAAAGGGGGACAAGGCGATGAATCCGTTGCCTTTGGGAATGACTGCGGCTTCTCCTTTTCATTATCTGGGTCTGGAGCGGGTAGGCTGTAGTGTACTCAACCTTGGTTCGTATGATACCAAGACTAAGCTGGAATACATGAAACGTTTCAAGATAACCGGTATTTTCGCCACTCCAGCTTACCTGGATACTTTGACTGGTGAGGCGGAGGAGATGGGATTAGACCCGGCGCGTGATTTATCGGTAGAAAGAATTCTGATTGCCATTCAGTCGTACCCACTATCGTTCATTTATAAAATGGAAGAGAAATGGAACGCTAAAATCTATGATTATTATGGTTCAACCCAATATGCAGTTGGATCTACTTGCGAGAAGGGAGCTGCAATAGGAGACCAGCGGGGATTTTACCACTTGTTTGACTTTATGGCATTGCATGAGATAATTGACCCGGAAACTGGTCAGCCGGTAGATCCTGGTGAAGTGGGCGAGATGGTGGTAACTCCGCTAAATAGAAAAGCGTCACCCTTCCTACGCTTTAAATTAGCTGACCGGGTAAGATATTTTCCACATGACGCCTGTGATTGCGGCCGGCCCTTTGACCTGATGGAGGCTGGAACAATCAGCCGCTACGACGACATGATGAAGATAAAGGGAATCAACATCTGGCCGGAAACTATAGATGAAATAGTATTGACTAAAGAAGAGGCTACTGAGTATCAGGGCAGACTTTACATGTCCGATGAGAGAAAAGAGAAGGCGGATATAGTCATTGAGTTTAAGATTGGCGTAGTTCAAGACGTGAAACAGCGGTTGCTGACGAAAATTTCCGATGAAGTACGTGATGCCACCGGAATTGGTTTTATAGTTAAAGAAGCAACCGAAGCCTTACCTCATGCTGTCTTCAAGGTGAGGCGGTGGGCTGACGACCGGTCTAAAGGATTAGAAGCAAAAATATAATAGAGCACTTCCCGCAGGATGCTTTGCTCACTATCCTGATGTTATTATGGAGACTAAGTAAACCACGGTTGCAATACCGCAGTATGGTGTGGTCATCTGCCACCAGTGTTTTTATCTTGGATAGGTCTAACCGCCTAAGGTGAGTCGTACTTTATGAATTGAAGTAGAGCCTCTATTTCCTCATCACTAAGAAGTTCCATAAATTTGGGCATTGCTGTGTTGGGTCGGCCATTTAATATGACATCCTTTATCTCATCATCACTGACGTCAGCCAGATTCTTGGGGATCAAAAGTGGCCCCACTGTAGCTGACTCTGTCCGTGTTGGCCCGTGACAGACAGCACAACTATCGGTGTACAGTTTGGTAGCATCTATTCCCGTGGGTGGTGGTGTTGGTGGGCTCATTGGTTCTGTGGGTGATGTGTGACTCTCCCAATTTTTAATAAAGGTGACTAATTCCTTAATTTGGTGTTCATTCAGCGGGCCGCCCTCGTCCTTATCAAAAGTGGGCATTGCTGTCCCCGTAATACCTCTGGCAATAGTTCTCTCCAAAACATTATCATCAAGTGGGCTGCTTCTTAATGCCGGACCTACCCCTCCTTCTCCTTGGGGGCCATGACAGACAGCGCAAAAGGATGTATATAACTCGGCTCCTCTTTCTATAGCTTCAGCTGTCTGGCGTTCCCGAGCTGCCTCCTGTCGTCCTGACTCTGCTGCCCAATACACAGCTATGAAAATTATTATAATTATCGTTAGAGCCAAACCTATAAAAATCTTCTTTTGCAATTTTTAAACCTCTGTCACCTGAGATTCGTCGAAGCCGGAGCGCTCGATAATTGTGCCCGTGTCCACTACCAACTCTCCCCTCTCGATACTGATAGGGAAAATATCCAGCGGTCTGGGGGGTGGGCCGGCATGAACAACTCCATAGCGATCAAATATACCGCCATGGCAGGGGCAATTAAACACTCCCTTTGCCGCAAGGTCATCTTCGCTGGTGCCATCGGGCACCCAAGGTACCACACAACCGACGTGTGTGCACTTGCGGTAGATGGCGAGGAATCCAGACTCGACGCGAGACAAATAGAAACGTTGTTCCGAGAAATATGTTATCGTGCCCACGGGCATAGCCTGGGCTTCTTCAACACTGGCGACGCTGATTTTGGTTCCGAAGCTCCCCGCCTTCAACTTAGGCCACATAGAGGCTACTAATCCCCCGGTGGCCTCGATAGCCAGTAAGCCTGCGGCCACCCACCAAGCTCGGCTCAAGAATTGTCTCCTGGTGATACCGCTATCTTCTATTGGTCTATCCCCCGAAGAGGATACATCTTTGTTCAACGTAAACTCCATATTCAGGCATTGTGCCAAAACTTTAAAAAGGTATTGCTCCCGGCGGTAAATCCCATGGCCAGGTCAGATGCATACCAAACCCCCTGAAAAAAATACCGGTAATAGTGAGTACGATGTAGCTCACTACAAATCCGGTGAAAAGACCGATCATCACTTCTCTGGGAGAAGGACGCCATCTACGGATAAGTAAATATAACATAGTCATGAGACCGCCTAGTACAATGATAGGTATAACCCATCCGGGAAATATTTCCGGTTCGTTGATTAGTGCTCTGACTCGAATGAATTCATCGAATAGGATGAGGGCAAGGAGCCAGATAGTAGTATAAACAGTGGACCAGAAGGCGATTGCTCGTCCCTTCTTGGAAGCGAACCATATTCCGACATCTTTTTTACTGCGGTCGATATAAGGGATAGCCATTAAAATGAGTATCACCAGACCGGGGATTATCACACCGGCCAGTAACGGATGCATGTGGAGGAGTAATTCCTGGAGGCTCATGAAATACCAGGCGGCCTTGGCGGGATTCTCCGTTACGTCGGGGTTGGCTATTTCCCTTAATGGGGCATTGGCCGCCAATGACCAAAACAAGAGAAGTACCGTGGTACCCAGAACAGCCAGTAGCTCCAATATCAGCAGATGCGGCCAAGACATTACGGTATCTTCCGGCCCTTTTTCCACCATAGGGCTGGTACCTTTCACCAGTGCCATAAGGCCGTAGGTTTTTTGAGAGTCCTTAGGGAATATTTCTCGAGTGTCTTCCTTCACTTTACTGACCTCTTAGTCTCATCATCGGTATTATTGAGCGGGTTGGATAGTCCGCCATCCTTCCTGATTCTCCAGAAGTGAACTCCAATAAAAATGGTCATTACTAAAGGTAAGAGAATGACGTGTAGCGTGTAAAATCTGATCAGTGCGCTTTGCCCCACCTCAGCGGATCCCAGCATGAGGAGTCGGAGTTGGTCACCAATAATGGGGATAGTGGCCACGATGTTAGTGCTTACCGTAATTGCCCAGTAGGCAAGTTGATCCCAGGGAAGAAGGTAACCGGTAAAGCTCAGGAGTAGGGTCGCTATCCAGAGTAAGACCCCAATTACCCAGTTGAATTCCCGGGGGGTCTTGTAGCCTCCAGTGTAGAACACGCGGCACATGTGTGCAAAGACTGTTACCACCATAAGATGAGCTCCCCAGCGGTGTATGTTTCTCAATAGCATGCCGAAGGTAATCATGGTCTCTAGGTCCTGCATATCAGTATAAGCACGCTCAACAGAAGGTACATAGAAGAACATAAGCACTATTCCGGAGGCTGTTAGAACTATGAAGAGAAAGAAGGATATCACTCCCATACCCAAGGTATAGCTTATTTTGAGAGTATGACGTTTAACCTTAACCGGATGAACGTGCAAGAACCAACTGTTCACTATGGCTAGGGTACGGTTTTCATCGGTGTTGGGGTAACCCTGACGAAAAACAGACCGCCATAGAGAACTCTGCCTGATTTTACCAAGAAGAGCACGGGTTCGGATAGTTTGTTTTGGGGGTGTTTCCATAGTTTTCATGCTGTGTCTCCGGTATAAGCGAGTTGTTCCTCAAACCAGAGCGCTTCCATAGTGATACTTCCGGTGGGGCAACGTCTCCAACACGAACCGCAGCGGATACATCTGGTTTCATCCTTAATCATAGCTGTGCCTAGACTCTGGGTTTCCTCTGTACTGGTTGGTTGTGGGGTAATGGTGTTTTCTCCGTATCGGGCCTTAATTAAATCCGTTAACTCATCGGTGCCCTCTATTTTTTCCACGGGTACTAGCTTCAAGCAATTCGTAGGACAGACGTCCACACACCCCCCGCAGAGTATGCAAAGCCCACTATTAAAAACAGTTTGGATGTGACATTTAAGACAACGGTGGGACTGTTCTTGGGCGGATGCCTCGTCATAGATCATTTCTACTTCAGAAACTACGGTTCTTCTATCTAGGGGTATCTTGGGAGGACTGACGCGTGGTGTGTGCTGATAATCGGAATTGGGTAAATAGCCGGGTGGTACTTCTGCCATCCAGCTTCGACGCACCACCTTGCTCTTTGCTTCCTGCAGATAGTTATCTATGGCTCTGGCAGCTTTGTGCCCATCGGCTACGGCTTCAATTATTGTCCGCGGTCCATAGACTACGTCTCCCCCGGCAAAGATGCCCGGGGCAGTGGTAGTCATGGTCTCAGAATCAATAACAATGGTTCCTTGTTTTGATATCTTAATTCCATCTTCGGGCTGGACAAAGCTAAGATCACTCTCCTGACCTATGGCCAAAATTACGGAGCTGCACTTGATAAGGGATTCTGAACCGGGGACCGGAACTAGACTACGCTGTCCACTTTCATCGTATAAGGAGCGGGTGGTTAGAGTCTCCAAGCTGGTTACCTGCCCACCGCTGCCGATAATGCGTTTGGGTATTAGACCGGTATGCAGTATAGTCCCCTCTTCCAGGGCCCCTTCTAATTCTTCTTGCGAGGCGCGCATCTCCGCTTGAGTGCCGCGGTAGACCATGTGCACATCCCTGACCCCTAAACGTCGGGCATGGCGGGCGGCGTCTATAGCGGTTATCAAATTT
>CAYFEZ010000027.1:0-10107 GCA_964342215.1 uncultured Dehalococcoidales bacterium
TCGGGGAGGGGTGCCGGAGTGGTTAATCGGAGCAGACTGTAAATCTGCCGCCTGGAAGGGCTACACAGGTTCGAATCCTGTCCCCTCCACCATGGCTAAATACCATAGAGACTGGACATTAGGCTAGCAAGTTCTATATAATTAAATCAGTTGCCCACATAGCTCAGTTGGTAGAGCACGTTCTTGGTAAGAACGGGGTCACCAGTTCGAGTCTGGTTGTGGGCTCTGGATAATGAGGGAGGATTTGAGAAAATGGCTAAAAAGAAATTTGAGCGAACTAAGCCTCACTGTAACGTGGGTACCATCGGGCACGTTGACCACGGGAAAACTACCTTAACCTCGGCGATAACTAAGGTGTTATCAACAGGTTATCCCATTGAGTATCGTTCTTTTGACAGTATTGATAATGCTCCTGAGGAGAAGGCTCGTGGTTTGACTATTGCTATTGCTCATATTGAGTATGAAACGGATACACGGCATTATGCTCATATTGACTGTCCGGGACATGCTGATTATATCAAGAACATGATAACCGGTGCTGCCCAGATGGATGGGGCCATACTGGTTGTAAGCGCCCCAGACGGTCCCATGCCTCAAACCAGAGAGCATCTCCTGTTAGCTCGTCAGGTGGAGGTTCCGGCCATTGTGGTTGCTCTTAACAAAGTAGATATGATGGAAGATGAGGAGCTTCTGGAACTGGTTGAAATGGAGATGAGAGAATTGCTGGGTAAATACGAATTTCCCGGTGACGAGACACCAATAGTGAGAATAAGTGCCGTTAAAGCCCTTGAATGTGGTTGTGGCAAGAGAGATTGCCCTTGGTGTGGGCCTATCTGGAAACTGATGGATTCGGTTGACAGCTACATTCCCATTCCACCACGACCAAAAGACCAACCTTTCTTGATGCCGGTGGAAGATATTTTTAGCATCAAGGGTCGGGGTACAGTACCTACTGGTAGGGTTGAAAGGGGAGAAATTAAGGCTGGAGACGAAGTGGAATTAGTAGGATTACACCATGAGCCGCGGAAGACAGTGGCTACCAGTCTTGAGATGTTTCATAAGATCTTAGATTATGCTGAGCCTGGAGACGCGGTGGGTATTTTGCTTAGAGGATTAGACCGTCTTGAGATAGAGCGGGGTATGGTAATTGCGGCCCCTGGTTCCATCAAACCTCATGTCTATGCTGAGGCTGAGATATATGTGTTGACTAAAGAGGAGGGAGGTCGGCATACCCCTTTCTTTAATGGATACAAACCCCAATTTTATATCAGGACTACAGATGTTACCGGTACTATTGAGTTACCGGAGGGGGTGGAGATGGTCATGCCTGGTGATAACATAGGAATGAAAGTTAGGCTTATTTATCCGGTAGCTTTGGAGAAAGGACTTAGGTTTGCTATTAGAGAGGGGGGTAAAACGGTAGGGGCGGGCACCTTTACTAGTATTATTGAGTAAGAATGGCTAAAAAAGCGGAAGCGAGGACTATCATTCATCTGGCTTGTACTGAGTGTAAGGAGAGGGCATATACTACTACTAAGAACAGAAGGAATGACCCGCAACGACTAGAGTTTAAAAAGTATTGTCCTCGTTGTCGTGCTCATAGACTCCATAGGGAGGTAAAGTAGTGAAATTTCAAAGGCGGCCGAGTTTCCTGTTATGACACATCCTGCGGTTTCTACCGCCAAGCGAGGTCGTGTAAGATTTAGACTCTTTGGTGAGATTATAAATGAGTTGAGGAAGGTAGTGTGGCTCACCAGAAGAGAGGCTATCCATCTGACAATTTTAGTGCTGATTATTGCTATTACCGTTGGTCTGTTTTTGGGAGCATTTGATTATGGCTTTTCTCGCCTTATTGATGTTTTCTTTCTCGGTTAGGTAATAAAATTAGTTGGCTTCCAGACTAGAGCGAAAATATTAATTGGTTTGGTATTATTGCACTTTTTCAAATAGATTAATCTGGGTGAGGTTATTGGTGAGAGACGACGAAGGGCAGTGGTTTGTAATTCATACCTACTCGGGGTATGAGGAGCGAGTTCGAAAAAACTTGGAGCTGCGTTTTAAGTTCTTAGACGCTGGAAATGATGTTCTTCAGATTGTTATACCTACTGAGGATGTGATTGAGGTTAGAGGTGGGCAAAGGCGTACGATGACTAAGAAGACATTACCCGGGTATGTTCTGATTCGGATGAAGATGAGTGACCAGAGCTGGAGTGTGGTGCGTAATACTCCCGGTGTCACTGGTTTTGTAAGTAGTGGCACTAAGCCTGCTCCATTAGAAGAGGAAGAAGTCAACCGGATTTTGAAGCAGATGGAAGCGGAAGCACCGACGGTTAAGGTTGGTTTTCGGAAAGGACAGGGGGTACGGGTGGTTGATGGTCCCTTTACGGATTTTGTGGGAGCAGTGGATGAAATAAGCGGGGAGAAGGGTAAGGTTAAGGTACTTCTATCTCTTTTTGGACGGGAAACCCCGGTGGAACTTGATTTCTTACAGGTAGAGAAGCTTTGAATTATTTTAGGTTAACTGATTAGGAGGAGCCGGTGGCGAAAAAGATTAAGGCCGTGATTAAACTACAAATTTCAGCTGGGCAGGCAAATCCAGCTCCGCCGGTTGGTCCAGCATTGGGACAACATGGGATTAATATTATGGGTTTTTGTAAGGAGTATAATGAGCGTACTTCGGCACAGGTTGGGTCTATCGTTCCTGTTGAAATAACCGTCTTTGAGGATAGGTCTTTTGCTTTTATTACAAAAACACCCCCAACTGCTGATTTACTAAAGAAAGCTTTGAATTTGGAGAAGGGGGCAGGAGCTTCCGGTCGAGAAAAGATAGGCAAGTTATCTCGAGATAAACTTCGTGAAATTACTCAGGTGAAGGCTAAGGACTTAAATGCTAATAGTATTGAGGGAGCCGAACGGATTATTGAGGGTACTGCACGGAGTATGGGAATCGAAGTGGAGTAAGGGGGGAAATGACGCAATACAGTAAAAATAGTCGAGAATCAGTTAAATTACTCGACCCGACAAAGGTTTATCACCCTCAGGAGGCTATTGAGTTGGCCAAGAAGATGGCTTATGCCCGCTTTGATGAGACGGTGGAGCTCCACTTGCGCATGGGTGTTGATCCACGGAATGCCAGCCAACAGGTGCGGGGTGTTGCCCTTCTACCCCATGGATTAGGGAAGGAGGTGCGTGTTTTAGTATTCGCCCAAGGTGAAGCGGAAGGGATTGCTAAAACCGCCGGAGCCGATTTTGCTGGTGGCGATGAACTGGTCAAAAAGGTTGAGGATGGGTGGCTGGATTTTGATACGGCTATTGCTACTCCTGAGATGATGGGTAGGGTAGGTAAGCTTGGGAAGATTTTGGGGCGGAGAGGACTGATGCCTAACCCTAAATCAGGAACGGTGGTAGCCGCTGGTGACCTGCCTCGGGTAATTGAGGATGCTCGTAAAGGTCGGGTGGAATTTAAGCTAGACAGAACCGCCATTATTCATGTACCATTGGGTAAGGTTAGTTTTGAAGAGGTAAAGTTGATGGATAATCTAACGGTGCTGGTAGAGGCAGTGGTGAAAGCCAAACCTAGTGGTGCCAAGGGTCAGTATGTTAGAACGGCCACACTGACTACCACAATGGGGCCAGGTATAAAACTTGATCTCCAACCCACCCTTTCTTTAAGTGCTGGTTAATACTATCAGTTAATGTTTATACAAGTTAATAGATCCTGAGACAGTAGGTGCCGATTTAGGCTTAAAATTACTTGCCTGCCGAGGAAACCTAATTAAGGCTTTAGACCGGTTAGATTAGAGTCCTTGTGCAGTAGGCATAAGGACTTTTTTGTATCCTTTTAGAGAAGCAGTCAGGTAGTATTTATGAGGTGATGAAAGATGCCCAGAGAAAAAAAGGTATTGATTGTCGATAAGTTACAGGAGACTTTTGCTAGATGTAGCATTGGTATTTTAACTGACTACAGAGGGTTAGCCGCTCCCGAGATAAACGATTTGCGCAGTAGACTGAGGGTGTCCGGTATTGAGTATAAAGTGGTGAAGAATACACTCGCTCGGTTTGCTGCCGAACGGGCAGGAAAGGACGAGTTGGTTGGACTTTTGGAGGGTCCGGTGGCGATTACTTTTGGGTATGGCGATATAACTGAACCGGCCAAGGCTCTGGCGGAATACATCCGTACCTCGAAAGTAAGTCTAAGTATTAAGGGGGGTTTTTCAGGTGATAGATTGCTTACTTCGGCAGAGGTGATGACTCTATCGGAGCTACCATCAAGAGAAATATTACTGGGGCAACTTTTGGGTGGGATGCAAGCCCCGATTTCGATATTATTCAGTCATCTTGCCTTTCCCATAAGGGGAATTATGGGAGTGTTACAAGCTAGAATTCAGCAACTAGAAGGAGAAGGAGGATAAAATGTCAGAAAGTGAGTTAGAGAAGGTTCCAGAAGCTGGTGATGTAAACGCAGGACAACCACCGGCACAACCAGTGGTAAAGAAGCCTAAGTCAGCCAAGGCGACGGATGGCGAGCCAAAACCTTCTGCCTCGGTGAAGCAAAAAACAGGGGTAATTGATGGGATAATGGCTCAGATAAAGGGTATGACCGTCCTTGAATTGTCTGAGTTAGTTAAAGATTTGGAAACTGAGTTTGGTATTAGTGCTGCGGCTACGGCGGTAGCACCGACGGCAGCTACTGCAGCGGGGCCGGCTGCCGCTGCGGCTCCAGCGACTGAAGAGCAGACAGAATTTAGCGTGCTCCTTAAGGATATAGGGGCTAACAAAATTAGTGTAATTAAAGTGGTGCGGGAGCTAACTTCCTTGGGGCTGAAAGAGTCTAAGGATCTCGTGGAGAGTGCCCCCAAAGCGGTTAAGGAAGGAATTGGTAAGGATGAGGCAACTACTATAAAACAGAAATTGGAGGCTACTGGGGCTACTGCTGAGATTACATAATAAACTGGTAATTATTACTAGGTTGAAAAACAACGTTAAAATTTAATATAGTTATTCCTGAAAGCTAGTCCGGTAGGGGAAGCGGGAATATGAATGAACAATTTATATTGATGATTATGGGTGGTGTGTTCATTCTACTTGGCTTACTGGCACTTTTTCGGGGTGGTAGTGAGGAGGAGAGTTATTATGATTCCCTCACCACTCGCCCTGATTTGAGGGAGTATTTGGAGCACCAGCCGGAACGACCCGAGGCCGGAGCGCTAAAGATAGGTGGCTGGATAGCAGTTGCCGTGGGTCTCTTTCTGCTCATTATGGGTGGCAGCTTGTGGTTCTGGGGTTAAGTTATTAAGGAGAATCAGCTGTATCCCTCATTTCTAAGGAAAAAGGTAATTCATGTACAGATGGTTTTGACTGTCTTCGGCTATCAACGTAATATTCGTAGCGACTAATCGTCTTTCCTCAGGTAGTCATTAAGCTCGCTGTAGCTTGCCGGAAAGTCCGCTGTGTACATAAGGTAGGAAGGGGTTGGGTAGCGTACGCCCACCTTATGTGTGCCCTCAAGTCCCTCGATTAGCATTTCTACTTGGCTCATTGGTGCCGCAAAAGAGAGTTCGTGGTCCTGTGTTTGAGCCACTATTCGGTCACCACCGCTGGCAATGATGAACTGGCACTGGTCGGTTTGCATCGGTTTGGTAATCTCCTCGCCACAGGCAAAGCCACCCAAACTGGTAGAGGCGAAAGGTTTACCGGTTTGATATACCACTGCCTGGACTAACCGTGATATCTGTGCGGCATTACCATAGATTATAATGACTTGAGGTTCGAAGGCGGCTCGATGCAGAGGTGTCGCTACCAGGTGGGTGTATCTCCCTAGGTCCATCTGCGGTAGACTTTGCGTAAATTTGGCTCTGGCATCTTGGTCTTTTACCCAGAAGGGGACGTCAAAGGTGCCGTCGAGTAATTTGGTTTTAGCGGGTAGAAAACCCAGCGTGAACGAACCAAGCGGGCAAACCATATCCTCATCACCCATGGCAATCTGCCAGCCGTAACGCCGTGCAATAGATATACCTTGGCATAACGGCATGGTTAGCCCCCAATCACGTTTTGGCATTTTTGTTTTCTCCGGAATTTCTTTTGTTGAGGTGACCATTTTGATGGCTAATGGGAAAGTCCCAGGACGAATATAAGTATCCAAAGCTTGGCTAATCTGTTTTAGTTCCATTCTTAAATTACCTCTCCTTCCGTCTTCATATTATATCCGTGGATGGTATGCTATGGTGAGGCAAAAAATCAATAAAGGGTAAACCATTTAATTCCCACTTGTGTCGCTTCTTGGCCTATTTTTGACTAACCCTATTCCTATGGCTTCTCCTAGGTTATTGACCGGAATAAGTTCAAGTGCTTTAGGGATTTGGTTTATCTTGCCGCTGGCTTTAGGCACTAGACAACGCTTGAAGCCGATCCTGGCAGCTTCAGCTACCCGTTTGTCTAGCTGAGAGACGGTTCTTAGTTCCCCACTTAAGCCCACTTCTCCCACGGCTACAAGTTGGGGGTCGACTCCGACATCTTCGAAGCTGGAGGCAATGGACAAGGCAATGCCTAAGTCGGCTGCCGGTTCCTTAATTCTGAGTCCGCCGGTAACATTGGCGATAATATCTTGGTTGGATAGCTTTAAGCTGACTCGTTTAGTTAACACGGCGACAACCAGCAACAACCGACTAAAGTCAACACCATTGGCGGTACGTCGTGGTAAGCCAAAGCTTGTTGGATTAGTCAGGGCTTGAATCTCCACCAATAGGGGTCGGTTTCCCTCAAGAGTAGAGACTACTGCTGAACCTACTGCCTCATCCCATCGTTGTGACATGAATACTTGTGATGGATTATTCACCTCCACCAGGCCTTGGTCTTTCATCTCAAAGACGCCTATTTCATTGGTAGATCCAAAGCGATTTTTCACACACCTCAGTAATCGATAAGCACTAAATGGCTCACCCTCAAGGTAAAGAACTACATCAACAATATGTTCTAGAACCCGGGGGCCGGCAATAGCTCCGTCTTTGGTTACATGCCCGGCAATGAAAATAGGTACAGCGCTGAGCTTTGCCCAGCGCATAAGTTTTATGGTGCATTCCCGTACTTGGGTGATACTGCCCGGCGCTGTATCCGACTCAGGGAGGTAAACCGACTGAATGGAATCAAGAATCACTAGGCTAGGGGATAGTTGTTCCAGCTGGTTTAGGGCGACTTCGAGATTAGGCTCAGCCAGAAGGTAGAGGTTATCACCCTTTACTCCGAGTCGTTCTGCCCTGAGTTTAATCTGATGCGGTGTTTCCTCACCGGAAATATAGACTACCTTACCTTTATCCCGAGTTATCAAAGCTGAAGTTTGGAGCAGGATGGTAGATTTACCAATTCCGGGATCGCCACTAATCAGCACCAGCGAGCCGGATACCAGTCCCCCACCCAGCACCCGGTTAAACTCTTCCAGAGGAAATGGGAAACGGTCGGTTACCTCGATAGAAATTTGAGATAGTTCCTGAGGTTGGTTAACCAGAGAAATAGGTTCCAAGGAGATAGAACGAGTAGTTGCCGCTCTTTCGATAAAACTGTTCCATTCCTGGCAGTTGGGGCAGCGCCCCAGCCATTTAAGGCTCTCCTTATCACACTTCTGGCAGACGAAGATAGTCTTGGAGTGAGGCCTATCTGATTTTCCCATAAATTGATTTTACTTTGTTTCAAGTAATGAGGCAAGTGTAATTGAGTCGAGAGGAAGTCGAGGAGATTATATTGAGGTAGTTGTAGTTTTAACCTATCATGCCTAAAAACACACCACCGGCGATGGCAGCCCCAATAGCACCGGCGACATTAGGTCCCATAGCATGCATCAAAAGGAAGTTTCTGGGATTTGCCTGTTGCCCCATTTTCTGCACTACTCGGGCTGACATAGGTACCGCTGATACTCCAGCCGCACCTATCATAGGGTTAATTTTTTCCCCGGAAAAAAGGTTCATTAATTTAGCCATTAAAACACCAGCGGCAGTAGCCGTA
Source organism: uncultured Dehalococcoidales bacterium (assembly GCA_964342215.1). GTDB lineage: Bacteria > Chloroflexota > Dehalococcoidia > Dehalococcoidales > CAYFEZ01 > CAYFEZ01. Next base: position 7,996 of record CAYFEZ010000027.1, read on the forward strand.
GCAAAAGCTACCACCCCCAGAACTAAAACCAGTAATGTCTTGGGCGACAGAAAGTTCTCTGCTGTCATGGTGGCGCCGATACTTAGGGTGAGAAATATAGTCAAAATGTCTATGAACGTAGTTTGGGCCGTTTTACTAAGTCTTTCTGTGACACCAGAGGTTGCAAATAAGTTCCCTACCATAAACATGCCAATAAGTGGGGCGGACATAGGTACAATCAATATGACAATCACTGAGGCAATTATAGGGAAAATTATCTTCTCTGTTGAGGATACCTCGCGCAGTTGTGGTTTCATGTATATGGCGCGTTCTTTCTTGGTGGTGAGTAATTTTATTATCGGCGGTTGAATAATGGGCACCAGCGCCATGTAAGTATAGCAAGCTATCGCAGTAGCCCCTATTAAGTGGGGGGCAAGGATAGAGGTCACATAGATCGTAGTTGGGCCCTCGGCGCCGCCAATTATCCCAACGGAGGCCGCCTCCGGTATATTAAACCCGCTGAGTAATGACAAAAAGAAGGCAAAGTAAACACCAAATTGGGCAGCCGCACCGAGCAGCAGTGTTTTCGGATTGGCCATCATGGGGCCAAAGTCAGTTAATGCCCCCAGACAGAGGAAGATAAGTGGTGGTATCACTTGCCACATAATCCCAAATTGAAAGATTCGGGAAAGTAGCCCCACCGGCTGGGTCGGTAGTGGGGTCTGGGCGGTAGTTATCATTAATGCTACTGTTTCATCGGGTTCAATCTCTTGACCCGGTGAAACCCCGATTTCTTTTACTCGGCCATAGATTGGAGCCAGTACTTTGCCTGAGTCTAATATTAAGATAACATCGTTTTCTACTATTCTATCGTCTTCATCTACGGGTATACTGATTACTTTACTGGGCACCCCGGTGGTGTTGGTTATCTCTAATTCATAATCCATCAAGCCGCCGAGTGGCAGATTAATTAAGAGGATGCCAAAACCGATAGGCACTAATAAAAGGGGCTCCATCTTTTTGGCAATTCCTAAGTAGATTAGAACCACTCCAATGAAGAGCAGTAACCCATTGCCCCACCAAAATAGCTGAAAACCTGTTTCCAATCCAACCTCTAGCTTTTCAGTATTCGATAATAGCTATCGTCTCACCAAACTTAACTACTTGGTCAACTGTGACCCCTATCTGAATGATGGTTCCGTTTACTGGGGCTAATATCGGGTTCTCCATTTTCATTGATTCTAGTAAACAAAGTGTGTCTCCCTCTTTAACCGCATCGCCTGGTTTAACATTTACGCTAACAATCTTCCCGGTCAGAGGAACTTCTATAATTTCTTGTGCCAATTTTAAGCTCCCTTCTCTTTGTCATTGGTGGCATCCTTAGGAATGTTGATTTTACTAAGCACTAACCCTACCAGCCATATAACTACAGCTAAAACAATTAGCAAGGCAAAGACCATACCAAAGCCAACTCCCCCTACTTGTCCTGCAAAACCCCAGTCTACTTCCATGTCTTTACCTCACCGCTTTATTTCTGGTAACAGTATTTTTGGGTAAATAAAAAGGGCGGTTCCTGTATTCGTCCGGTTCGGCCGCCCTTAATAAAAACTACTCTCTGGTCATAGTGACTAAGTCTTGTCATCCCCCAATAATGCCCCTACTGCTGTCGTGTGCACGACTATCTCTTCATCCTCTAGGTCAACTACAGCAGTATCTCCTGGCTGGAACCTACCGCGGAGTAAATCATCGGAAAGTTTATCATCAACCAAATCCTGAATTACCCGGCGTAGTGGCCGTGCCCCAAACACCTCATCATAGCCTTTAGTACCCAGGAAATCTTTGGCTGCCTCAGTTACTTCTAGCTTTATTCCCTTTTCTGTCAGTCCTTGGCTTACATGAGCCAGCATAAGATCAACTATCGTCCGGATATGTTCCTTGGTTAAAGAATGAAATACTACCACACCATCAATACGATTAAGAAACTCGGGGCGGAAGGCCTTGTTTAATTCACTAAGCAGTTTCTCCTTCATTCGGTCATAGTTTTCTTGTTCGCCTTTGGCTTCATCACTGTGAACCGTAAAACCAATAGTGGTGCCTTTCCTGATAAGCTCAGCACCAATATTACTGGTCATG
>CAYFEZ010000028.1:0-9968 GCA_964342215.1 uncultured Dehalococcoidales bacterium
CAGGCTCGGGTTAGTCAGGCTCAGGATCGTCCGGCTCGGGTTCGTCCGGCTCGGGTTCGTCCGGCTCAGGAGGACCAGAGTTAGAACCCGGGTCAGGCGGATCTGCGGCAAGTACAATATTAACCGGAAGAGTCACCAAAGACAGTACCAGCACAAAAATGAAGCCGACTCTTATTAACCTCGATATGTTTATCCACCTTTTCATTTTTACTACCTCACTCACCGTCAAGTTAGTACCCATTAACTAATAAGACGACCTACACTATTTTTGCATTGCAAGGAACAACTGCCCCCCAACCTGACCTAATGCATCAGCTCGGCTTGTGCCAGCTGTAACCCATCCCGTATACTGGTCAGATGTCCACGTACCTGTATCTGCAGGTAGATCCTCAATAAGCAGGGTGTAACCGTAATCTGCTACCAAATAATTGTTCCAGACGGCGATGACACTTTCATCGCCAACTTCAGCAATCAAATTACTCAACTGTACATTAAAATCCGCGGTCGACTCAAACGCGTATGTTCCCAGGGCATAGTATTCCGAATACCAGACGCCGTAAGCGGCAATAGCCGCCAGTCTAGCTCTGGATACCACAAGTGTATCCACCCCTGACTGGAGAATATTAGCAGACTCATCCAGTGTATCAACCCTTGCCGCAAGTGTATTGAAGGTTTCCTCGTCAATTCCACTAGATGTGGATGTTTCCAGCGTATCTACCCTTGCCTTGAGTGTATTTAAGGCTCCCTCGTCAATTCCACTAGATGTGGATGTAGATGTGGATGTTTCCAGCGTATCTACCCTTGCCTTGAGTTTATCGAAAGTTCCCGTATCAACACCCGAACTCGCACATCCGCCGAGAACCAGAAACGCCAGCATCAATAAAAACACTGTGAGTAAATAATACATTTTCATTTTTTCCCTCCACTTAATTATATATCTTTACCAATGGAATAAGCCCATATTTTCGCTAAACTACACTTCCGGATGTGACCCCACCGACAAAACAACTCCGCGTGCTAAGCCACAAAACAAAAACCCGTTTTCCCATCAAAACCAATAGATCCTTACTTTATACAGCCTAATTATCTTATAAACCTAAATTTATCATTTGTCAAGCCGCAGTAACTTCCATTAGTATACAAAAGTGGCTGAAACTGCCTATTATTATTTACCTGTTGGGAAATGCGATTTAGAAGAGAAAAACTTGGGGCCTCACGGTTTAACCTGTAATTTACGGCTTCGGGTAGGCTTTTAGGCTTTTATGGAGCTTTAGGTTGACGAACATTTCAGTAGTCCTAAGAGCCACCGCCATTGTGTTAAGGCAGGGAACCCCCACTTCGGCTTCAATTTCCTCCGGAGAAACTATCATAGGAACAAAAACGCCACAGAATGATACTATGACCTGAGCATCCTCTTCCTCAACAGCCTTTTTACACAACTTAACGGTAATATCCTTTATCTCCGTCTTCCTATCCCATGAATCATAGATTGGAATATTCCAGGGTACTATCGAAGTAACAAAATCGCTTATTCCCCAGCGTCTAAAGAGGGTTCTGGCGAATGACTTGGCCGAATCCTCAATAACTAATACACAAATTCTATCTCCCAGCAAAGCAGCAGTATGAAGGCAAACCGGCCCGCTATCAACAACGGGGATATCCACAAGGTGCCTCGCTACCGCCGCCCCTACATCCCACTCCCCAGTCGTCCAGACGCCATCATATCCTTCTTTTTCAGCTTTACTAACTTCATGAATAACATAAGGGGCCATAGCTGCTATACGTGCTTCGGAAAAACGCCCAAACCATCCGCCTGTATTGGGTGGGGCGTCAGGAAAAACCACATCTAGATCTGTTCCTGGAGACGCATAACTTTTCAATAACTTTACCGACCATTCCTGGAAATCAGGTGGGGAATCATGTTTAGAATGAGGCCTAATTACTTTAATTTTCATAAATACTCCTCCTTTAGTCTTAGGGTTTGGGACTGGTAATTTTCCGAGGCAGAATTAACTCTTTTGTGATAATTGTATGATTACTACTAACGTTCTGCATTATTTGTAAATGGGAAATAAGATATTCTTCCACCTGGTATACTCTTCCATTAAGTGTGAACTCATTCGGACGAGTCATGTTGTTCTTTCTGAATCTGCTCTACCATCTCCACCAATTCTTCCACCTCAAAGAAAGTAGTTCGATATCCCACATATTTGTCTTGCGTTTGGTCATAGTGCCCGTCGTATGCGTCTTGGATCTGGTCATAAATAAGCTTTATCAGCTTACTGACACCAGTGAACCGATACTGCTGAACACCAGGGCTTTTCTCGTAACGGTTAAGCACCGAAATGATGCCGTCCATTCCCGAGAGGGCCCCGATGCGGTTTAATTCCGCCCCTTGACAACCTACTAACCCTGGAGCGAATGGGAGATAAATCAACCCCCCTGGAGCTTCGTCCTGACGCTGAATCCCGGTCTGGTGCAATCCCGCCTGAGTGGTAAAAATATTACTCCCCACAATGGGATGTTTCTCAGGGATAGGACCCACTTCTGCCTGTAGGAGGGCGGCTATTTCCTCCAGTACCTCTAGCTTAAACCCAGGGTCATCATACTCGCGAACGTAGTTGAGCAATACTTGTTCCATCGCCGTATTCCCCGTGCGCTCGCCGAGACCAGCGAAGGCCACGTTGACCCTTTTGCAACCATAGCGTAGTGCAGCCATGCTGTTGGCAGTAGCATAACCTAAGTCATTATGACCATGAAACTCCAGTTCTGCACCTGAGGCATTATAGACCGTAGAAACTAATCGAGGAATACCCAAAGGAAGGGCTGCATAAGGATCGGGTACCCCTATACCAAGGGTATCACATATCCTAAAGCAAGCCTTACCTTTAGTCTCCTCCATAACCCGACTTATAAAGGGTAGAACCCAGCCCTCTATATCTGCCCGGGTAGCGTCTTCCAAATGAACGCGAGGGGTGATGCCATGTTCGCAGGCGGTCATGATAGGAGCCAGGTACCTTTCTACGGCTTCCTCCTTACTGCGGAAACCCAACCGGTCAAAAATGTGATGGTCAGAACATGAAGCCAGCATCCCGGTCTCGGTGATTCTCCCTTCAGATACCTGTACTAAATCCCTGATATCCTTAGGGGTGGCTCGGGTCCAAGTGGTCACCCGTGGAACCTCATACCCCCGCTCTAAAAGTTTATCCAGCGTCCACAGGTCACGCTTGTGATAAATGAATACTTCCACGGCATCGATAACCCTAGTGCCATTGTCCAACGAATGGAGCAGGTCAAAGTATTTAAGCTTGGCCACATTATGGAAAACGGCAAAGCACGGGTCCTGGGCTCCATCCCGCATGGTGGTATCAGTGATTAATTTAGGGTGGGTATGAGGTCCACTGGCAGGTATTTCGGCTGGAGTCTTCTCTAATTGTACGGGAGGAACTCTACCTCCAAAGTTGAAGTATTTCCTAGTTGGGTTAATTTGGTAGCGATGCATTCCATCCCTCCTTATTAAGGATGACTCCTTCAACCGATACGGTAGGAGTCAGTATAACCGTCACCGGCCAGTCACCCACTGGCTATCCTGCCCCACCTCTATAAAGATCTTTAAGTTAGAAATTACCGACGCAATTACCTCTAAGGTAAGTGGACGGCCGTTAGTACAAAACACTATAATAACAAATTATCTCGATGAAATTACTAATCAGTTAAGATTCCTCTTTGCTCGAAGTCCCGCCTAACATAATCCAGGCCAAATTCATCTAAGGTTTCTCTAGTGGGAATACCATCGCTATTCCATCCCTTCGTTTCGTAGTAGGCGTTAATCCTCTTATCTAAGAAACGGGGGTCAAACTGTCCCTGTGTTGGTCCTGTCATTTTAAAGACTTTTCCCGGTACACAGTCATCTTTTCTAGTAAGCCCGACTCTCACATTATGGGCTCTGGTAAGGTTTACAATTCTCTTAGCTATTTTAGTTAATTTAGCTTCATTTATATCGATTCCTGTTGCCGTTGTTAATAAATCCGCAATCAGCGTTCGGCTATTCACTACCGGGTATCTCCAGAACATCATCCAATAGTAACAAATCCCAGTGGCATCAGCAAGAGTATACTGGTCCATGTCATATGCAGTCATCAAAGCATCTGCCTCATAATCTTCTGGAGTAAAAGGGCCAGCCAAAAGGTATTCTTCAAACTCCTTAGGATAAGGAAACCAACCGTCTCGTATATAGGCCTGTCTCTCCTCCTTGGGGAGAGGGAAAATGCCACTATAAATGGCATTTTCAAGCTTAGATTGGCAGGGCTTATCATTAATAGCTTCTATTAAACATAAATGGGGACTAGTTGGAAAGACACTAAGCATATTTGTCTCCAGTTTCTTTGTGGTAACAGCCAAGTCTCCAGCGCCCCTACCAATCTGGTGGGCGGCTTCATAAACGCCATTCGCCAGTATATCTCCAATTCCTTCACGTCGGGCCATTTTCTCAATTAATGCGAAAGCGACCTCAGCATTCTTCCACTCCAAATGCAATCCATCCGTATCTTCCTTAGTCAAAATACCTTTTTGAAAGAGATCTATGGCAAAAGCTATACAGTTTCCAGTCGTCATGACATCCAATCCATATTTCTCACACAAGTAGGTATACTTTACCGCAAAGTCAGGGTCAAGTATTTGAGTAGCAACCATAGGTGTGAACCAATCAGCGCACTTCATAAAAGTACGTCCACCTGCGGGATTAAGATAGGAGTGTTTACACCTGAGCCCACAATCGGCACAGGCTACCTCTCTATCCCTGGTTCTGTCGATATAATCTTGAGCATTTGCTCCTATATTATTGATCTCTTGCTGAAGCTCAGAAGAGACTTTTCCACTAAAATTCCCATAGGCTCCAACTTGGAGAAGAAATTGGATAAGGGTGTAAGCAATTGGCTCAAAAACCTGTGTCCTTACTGCATATGTCCTATTGAGCATAGATCCGGATAACTCAATAAGCCTGGACTTATTAGCAATAGCTACATCCTTCGTACCATAAACAGCTATAGCCTTTAACTGTTTATCGCCCATAACAGCACCCGCTCCACCTCGGCTGGCACTAGATCCCCCAGAATGTTCAATAGTAGCATGATAGACCGTGTTTTCCCCAGCCGGCCCCACACCCATAATTTGAACCCTATCTGTTTTTAACTCCTGTCGGATCACATGCTGGGTTTCGCGGGTAGTTAATCCCCAAAGATGGCTAGCATCTCGTATTTCTACCTGGTCATCGTGTATCCATAAATATACAGGTGCAGGGGATTTGCCCGAAATAATTATAGTGTCATAACCGGCATGTTTTAGTTCGCCTCCGAAAAATCCTCCCATATTAGAAAAACAGTGAAGGCCTGTAACCGGAGACTTGTAGGTAATACATGCACGATTGGCACCAGGAATCGTGATGCCCGTAAGAAGCCCGGCGCTAATTATTAATTTATTATCAGGAGAAAAAGCATCAACTTCAGGTGGCACTTTATCCCACAGTAATTTAGCATTAACACCCTTTCCGCCAAGATAGTTTTCAACCAATCGATAGTCACCTTGGCTTTTCTCAATTCTCGCCAGGGACAAATCGACTTCTAGTGTAGTACCTGTCCAGCCGTACGGCATCTTCTTCTCACCTCTTAAATCTGGAACCAGGAACTTAATGGCAAACTGTAGCATACAGGCATAAAAATGGTGCTTCCAGAAAGCCTAGAGCCACTTTTTACACGATCCTTAAAGTGCTTTTAGGTTACTATCCTGATCCCGAATTGTCAAGACACAATTAGAGGACATAGATACGATGGCCGAAGGTAGAAACCGTGATGGCTCATTGTATCGAAAACATGCAGCGGCTTTTAAAACCACAGGGTTTGTCTTCTATAACTTTTATCTCAATAGGAAAGCAGATCTCTTCCCGATCATACAGTATTATCACGCAATCTTACCTTCCCTCCAAAAATCTACCCCTGACCAGCACACTTGTTTATGTTAGTGAGGATGTTAATTTTCTCAATAAAAGTATAAGCGTACCCTGTAAATTACATCGCAGTAATTTCGCCGTCGACATATAAGGTAGATCCAGTTACATGGGAGGATTCATCGGATGCTAGAAATAAAGCAATGTTAGCCGCTTCAATTTGTTGGCCAAATCTCCCCAGAGAGGGGTACGTTGCATAATGGACTCTGGCCACTCTTTGTTGTCACCTAGTTGCCTAGTCACAGGTGTCTCTATCCATCCGGGATAGATGCAATTTGCACGGATGTTATGCGGCGCATAAGCTACAGCAATAGATCCGCTCAGGGATAGGACTCCACAAAGCAAACCCAATGATAAGCAAAATTATCCAATCCCGTGACAGAATAATGCCAAGGACTTCAGCCAATGAAATTCAGTCAAGCAGGATGTGGCATATACTGCTTGAACCAAGCAAGTGTTTCATCCATACCTAACTGCGCATATTGCTTTTCGTACAACAAATCATAATGGATTGCATTTGGTACAGCTACTAGCTTCTTGGGCTCCTTAGCTTTCTCATATACCTCTTTGCCAAGCTCAGCTGGTGCATAAATATCCCTTCCAGCAAGAATAAAAAGAATAGGTCGAGGAGCTATTCTATGGACAACTTCATCCGGACTGAAATCCATCACAGCTTGAGCCGTTTCCATGGGTAATTCCATGCAAGTATCAGGATTCATTTTGATTCTTTCCTCGTTCCATGCCTTTAATGCATCATCAGCAACCATTATGTGTTGAGTCCAATCTACCATCTTAGAAGTTCCCTCAAGAACCCGTCTTACCTGATCCTTCTCGAGTTCTTCCAGAAACGCTAGCCATTCCCAATTATTACGGAAACTCCGTAACCATTTTCGGCCATTGCCAACTGGCATCATAGCGACGACACATTTGGCACGGCTATCCACTGCTGCTGCGTATACAACTATGGCTCCACCGAAGCTGGCGCCAATGAGCCCAATACCATTTTCATCAACGCATGGTTGCTGCTGCAGAAAGGTAATAGCATTGCATACGTCTTCGACTTGCCCCATCGGGAGAAGTCTATACCTAGTTCCTTCACTCTCGCCAAAGCCTCTAAAATCCAGACTAAGCCCCACGTAACCGTGACGGCATAACCAACGGCTCAATTCAAGCATCGTAGTATCCCTTACTCCAGTAAAGCCAGAGGCATAAATGATAGCACCTCGCTTCTGTCCTTTAGGTAAATCATCAGGGACAAATAGCGTTCCGGCAACCTTAGACCCTTCACTGTAGAATGATACTCTTTTTTCCATTCTACCCTCCTTTTTTAATATCTTGGTTTATTTTAGCTGCTAAGTTATGGGAGCAATTAACGAAGTCTCAGTTTACCTGATTTATTTAGGGTGGCTGACCTACAAATAAGTAAAATAAAATAAATACACTGCGTAATTACTAACTCACACTGTTCAAATGGACAAAGAGAGTTCCTCCTTCTATTCCCGTCAGTACGTTGGGCTGCCCCACTCTTATTTTTTAAAACCACCTAGAAGAAGTACCAGACCGTATACTTTCCGAAGTGTTCCAAAGGGCAAGAAAAATTATAGCCCTGAAAAAGTTGGTGTGTCAATACCTAACTCGGTAATCTGTGATTTAATGTACAAGTATTCCGCGTTCAATATTATAAGGTCATTACGGGCATGCAACCTATCTATTCGTGTAAGAACATCTTTTTCCGGGGGAATGGTTCAGTGATATCTCCCCTTTTTGTTTTTGGAAAGGCTGACATCATGCTTAGCATCAAACTTCCCGATTGCAAGAAAGTCATGATAGGACGTGCTGGGTAATGTTGCTAGTTGTGTTAATTCTAAACATACAACGCGTTTATCCCGCTAGTATCACTATCAAGGTCCAGAAGCATACTATCGGTTATATAAAGCGACAGAGACTATGGAATAAAGATACCAATTAAGATTGCTCTCAATTAGGTGCAAAAGTTTTGACAAATTGAAGCAGGAGAGCTACACTTACGACACAATTTTTTTTAAGGAGCTTAATATGCAGTGTCGAAACCTACGTGACTGGATAGCAGAAATTGACAGGGCAGGAGAACTAAAGCGCGTTAATGCCGAAGTAGATTGGGATTTAGAGCTTAGTTCTATCTCAAGACGAGTAATAAAACAAGAAGGACCGGCACTTTTGTTCGAAAATATCAAAGATCACCAACGTACAGCATGTCGTAAGTTGTTCATTAATGGATTAGGTACTCAGGAAAGAGTGGCGATGGCTTTAGGTTTACCGAGAGATACCAGTAACCAAGCAATGATAGAGTTTATTAAAGGGGGACTTGATAAACGAATAGATCCTGTAAAGGTAGCTTCCGGCTCAGTTAAGGAAAACATTATAAAGGGTGATGCAATAAACTTGTATGAATTCCCGGTACCCAAGTGGGCCCCGCTGGACGGCGGAAGATTCATTAATACTTACGCAGCTACTGTCACAATGGATCCTGATACTAAGATAATGAATGTGGGAATGTATCGGGGGATGATTGGCGATGATAAAAGGTCTATACCCGTCTTACTGGTACGTAGCCAACATTGGGGCACTCATCTATCGAAATACGAACAACGTGGAGAGGAAATGCCAGTCGCTGTAGTCTTCGGGTATGACCCACTCTTGTTACTCCTTGCTGCTTCTCCCATTTCACATCCCGGTTATTCCGAGTATGATCTAGTGGGGGGGCTACGTGGGGGACCTGTAGATTTGGTCAAATGTGAGACATCAGACTTGTACGTTCCAGCATCAGCTGAAATCGTAATAGAAGGGCGGGTATCTCCTGATACTAAAACCTTCCAGATGGAAGGCCCCTACGGGGAGTACCCCGGTTTCTACGCCGGTGTGGCCCAACCCAAGCCCACTATTCGTGTAGACTGCATCACCCATCGCGATGATCCAATCTTTCGGGGTGGCATAGTGGGTATTACTCCTGACGGTAACCGTAGTGAATCTTATTACTGGGTTATGCTGATGTATTCGGCAGTAATACGCCGAGCTTTGGAGAATTCCGGAATCCCAGGTATATTGGGTGTCTGGGGATCTAGAACTACCTCATTCACTAATTTACGAATTCAAATTGATAAGACGTATAGAGGACAGGCCAAGCAGGTGGCTGCTGCTTTATGGGGTTTAGGGGGTTCTACCATATTGGGAAAGAATCTCGTTGTTGTCGATCGAGACATAGATATATTTAATGATGAAGCAGTAGAATGGGCAATAGCTTATAGGACAAACGCTACAATGGGTGCTTTTCAGTTCTTCCCAGGAGCTCCATGTCACACATTAGATCCCAGTCTTCCCATTTCAGAAAGAGATGAGTTAAAATATGGGGCAGGAAAATGGACAAGAGTATTGATTGATGCTACTGTTAATTGGGATTTAGAACCACAAGAACAATATGGCGGAAGGAGGGAACCTCCACTTTGTACGGTAATTCCCCCGGAAATTGATGAGTTACTGGACCGACGTTGGTTAGAATATGGGTTATAGAGCAACGTCCATACCACAGGGATAAAACAGATGAAATCCGCAGATGAAATAGTATCTTAAGAGGAGTAAGCCCAAAGATTTCAAGAGATGGACGGGCGACTAGCATCAGGCATGCAAAACTGGTCGCGGTACACATACAACATGTTTGAGGACGTAGAAACGTTGACCTATAGTCTAAAATCATAAATGAAAGGAGGTGGAACTAGATGTAGCAGGAAACCGGAAAACGTAAGCTAAGTTAGGGAAACAAGTTAATACGGAGGAGAAAATAATGAAAAAGATAATATATTGCATGGTAGCAATCGCCTTGACGGCTAGCTTAATAATAGGCTGTTCGGCCCCCCCGCAAGGAGCAACGGGCGCAAAGGGAGCAGCGGGAGCAGCGGGAGCAGCGGGAGCAGCGGGAGCAGCGGGAGCAGCG
>CAYFEZ010000029.1:0-9962 GCA_964342215.1 uncultured Dehalococcoidales bacterium
GGGCTGACATTATTGGCATGACGGCATTGCCAGAAGCTAAGTTGGCACGGGAGGCGGAAATCTGTTACTCTAGTATAGGCTGTGTTACCGACTATGATAGTTGGTGGGAAAGAGGCGAGCCGGTAACAGTAGATACTATCTTAGGTTGTATGCGCCGTAATATTGATGCCGCCAAGGATATTATCAAGTTGATAGTTACCAGAATACCAGAACAACGTGACTGTGAATGCGCCACGGCATTAAAAACCGCCATTGTTACTGCCTCCCAATATATGCCTGCTGACCAAAAACAGAAACTAGACGTGCTGATTGGGAAGTACCTGAAAGGAGACATTTAGGTGGTCTATGCCCCATATGGAATTTAGCTGCCGCCCGACGGTTATTGGCAGTATGCCCCATACTGACGCAGCGGAGGCATGCTCATCAGTCACCCATTACCTCAAAGATATTCCGGTTTGGCCCCAACTACCTAATCGCTCCTTTCTGGAAAATATGTGTGTCCAATTCAGTGAGGGTTTCCCTGGAGTGGTGCTCGGCCAGAATAGCATACATGTTGACCACTCTCCCAATCAGGAACAACCACTGGAGCAATTGTACGCGGCCTACCTAGAGAATAATGTCGAAAAATATTCCATTGGCCCAGAATATGCCGCTGGTCTCCATACGTTTCTTTCACTAAACACACTGTTGCCGATGGCCGTTAAGGGGCAGATAACTGGCCCGGTCACCTGGGGGCTGACCGTTGCTGACAATAGTCGCCGGGCAATACTCTATGATGATGTGCTCGGTGACGCAGTTGCTAAATTACTACGGCTTAAGGCTGCTTGGCAAGAGAGAGTATTAAGTAAAATCTCCAGAAATACCATTATCTTCGTTGACGAACCTTATATGTCCTCGTTTGGTTCAGTCTCTGTTCCTTTGTCAAGGGAGAAGGTGGTCAGCCAGCTAGAGGAAATCTTCGGCGGCATTAGGGGGTTGAAGGGCGTCCACTGTTGTGGCAATACCGACTGGTCCGTCCTATTCGACACCAGTGTTGACATTATGAGTTTTGATGCTTACAACTATGCTCAGTCGCTAAGCCTCTATCCAGAGGAAGTAAAAAAATTCTTGGACAGGAATGGTACTATTGCCTGGGGTATTATCCCTAATAATGAGGAAGCGCTGGCTAAAGAATCGGTAGCCAGCCTTAAAGATCGCCTTGAGGAAGCGATGGCTCCCTTTACCAGAAAAGGCATGCGGTTTCGGCAACTTTTGGCACAGGGCTTGCTTACCCCTAGTTGTGGACTGGCAGCTCTTTCTTCAGCTGAATCAGTCAATCTGGCCTTGGAATTATTGACTGAACTATCCATAAAAATGAGAAAACAATACCTGTAAAAAGAATTACGAATCTGGTGGTGGAAAAACTAGCTAATTCAGTGTATACTAGTAATACAGAGTAATAAAGATATGGTGGTCGTTGTCTAACATCGGCAAAAGAGTAAGAAGCAGGGGGGAAAAGCAACATAGCCAGCAAATTCGGCCATTGTACATAACGATAAAAACCGATGGAACAGGTCTATTTTTTCACGGACACACCGGGAACAGGAAGGGTTTGTCGCTTTGAGTAATTAGTGGTTAATACCTCAAAGTTAATTCGGAACCATAATCGTGTGCTGCTAAAAGAACATACTAATGGCCCGCAGGGGACAATTTTTGTAGACACTACTCCCAGTCCGACCCAAATAAAACAATATTATTTGTTAATATCTGAAAGATTACCAAAAGGAGTAACCAATGACTTCAACTAGCACCCATGATATCAAAGACTCTTCATTATCAGAAGCTGGCAAGCGACAAATTGAGTGGGCCTCTCGGGAGATGCCTGTGGTAAAAATAATCAGGGATAGATTCTCTGCGGAGAAACCTTTTAGTGGTATCCGAATTTCGGCTTGTCTTCATATTACAAGTGAAACGGCAAATCTTGCTCTAGTCCTTAAAGATGGTGGGGCCAACATTATTCTATGTGGTTCCAACCCCCTAAGTACTCAGGATGATGTCGCCGCTGCTTTAGTGGACTATGGTATTGCTGTTAATGCCATTAAGGGAGAGGATGACGAGACGTATTACAAGCACATTAATACCGCCCTGGACAATAATCCTCAGCTTACGGTAGACGATGGGGCCGACCTAGTTACCATTCTTCATACCAAGAGAAGTGATTTAATTAGTAATGTCATTGGTGGCACCGAGGAAACTACCACGGGTGTTATTAGATTACACAGTCTGGAGAGGGCCGGAAAGTTAAAGTATCCTTTGATTGCTGTAAATGATGCCCAAACTAAATACCTCTTTGATAACCGTTACGGCACAGGGCAGAGCACTATTGATGGCATCACCCGTGCCACTAATATTCTGTGGGCAGGGAAAAAGGTGGTTATTGGTGGTTATGGTTGGTGTGGCCGTGGTATTGCTATGAGAGCTAAGGGATTGGGTGCTCAGGTAATTGTAGTAGAGGTAGAGCCACCCCGTGCCCTGGAGGCTGTGATGGACGGCTATCAAGTGATGCCCTTATTAGAAGCCGCCAAAGAGGGCGATATTTTTATTACTGCCGCCGGGAATAAAAGCGTCATTGACAAAGCTCACTTCCAATTAATGAAGGACGGCGCCATTTTAGCAAATAGCGGACATTTCAATGTAGAGATTAATATCCCGGCTCTAGAAAGCCTCGCTCGTAACAAACGTAGAATACGTCCTTTTGTGGATGAGTATTCCTTAAGTAGTGGGTGCTGCCTTTATTTACTTGGAGAGGGAAGATTGATTAACCTTGCAGCAGCCGAGGGGCACCCGGCTAACGTTATGGATATGAGTTTTGCTAACCAAGCCCTGTGTCTGGAGTATATTGTGAAGAACAGAGGAACACTCCAACCAAAGGTTTTTCCTGTACCCGAAGAGATAGATAAAGAAATTGCTCGGTTAAAACTAAACTCTATGGGTATTAAGATTGATAATTTAACGCCTGAACAAAAAGAATACCTAGCTAGTTGGGAAGAAGGAACATAGAAGGGAGAATACGCTAGAAAGGGAGAGAGAATGACCAATAGTTTCATCAATGCACCGAAATATTTACTAACTTCGGAATCTGTTACCGAAGGACATCCAGATAAACTGTGTGATCAGGTATCCGACGCTGTGCTGGATGCAATCCTCGCTCAGGACCCTTACGGCCGGGTTGCCTGCGAAGTAGCTACCACCACCGGGTTGGTGATAGTGCTGGGGGAGATTACCACCAATAGCTATATCGATATTCAAAGATTGGTTCGAGAGGTGGTCCACGGTATTGGTTATACTAAACCTGAGTACGGCTTTGATTACCGGTCTTGCGGAATTATGGACGGCATCAAAGAACAGTCTGCCGATATTGATATGGGTGTCAGCAAATCACTTGAGGCTAAAGAAAGTACGGGCATCACTCACCTCGATGAATTAGGAGCTGGTGACCAAGGTATGATGTTTGGCTTTGCCTGTAATGAGACGTCGGAACTGATGCCGTTATCTATTTCCTTATCTCATAAGCTGTGTCGGCGCCTAGCCCAGGTGAGGAAAGAAGAGATATTGCCTTACCTGCGACCCGATGGAAAGTCGCAGGTAACTGTTGAATACAATATGGGTGTACCGAAGCGGGTTACCAGTGTGGTTATTGCCGCTCAGCATGATAATATTGACGCTGGCGGTAAAGAAATCAGCAGAATTATGATGGAGCAGGATATTATCCAGCACGTTATCAAGGAAATAA
Organism: uncultured Dehalococcoidales bacterium; assembly: GCA_964342215.1. GTDB lineage: Bacteria > Chloroflexota > Dehalococcoidia > Dehalococcoidales > CAYFEZ01 > CAYFEZ01. The sequence goes on from CAYFEZ010000029.1 coordinate 3,773, forward strand.
TCCCTGCTGAACTGCTAGATAAAGAGACCAACTACTATGTCAACGCCACAGGAAGGTTCGTTATCGGCGGTCCTGTATCCGATACTGGTTTTACGGGTCGCAAGATTCTGGTGGATACTTATGGGGGAATCGCTCGTCATGGTGGCGGGGCTTTCTCGGGGAAGGACCCGACTAAAGTTGACCGTTCGGCAACTTACGCTGCCCGTTACATTGCCAAGAACTTGGTAGCCGCCGGATTGGCTGATCGCCTGGAAGTCCAGCTTTCCTATGTTATCGGTGTTGCTCATCCGCTATCAATTTCAGTGGAGACCTTCGGTACGGGTAAAGTGGATAATGAGAAAATGCTTGCCTTAATCAACAAGCATTTCGACCTTAGACCGGGAGCGATTATTCAAGATCTCGACCTGCGTCGACCTATTTATCAGCAGACGGCTGCTTATGGGCATTTCGGACGGGAAGATCTTGACCTGCCTTGGGAGAAGACTGATAAAGCGAAGATTCTAGAAAAAGAGGCTTTGGGTATGTAACTAAGGGAAAGTCGGTTAGTGAAGTCGCTTCACTATCGGCACGCTTTGGCCAAGGTGCACAAAAACATTAGCTTTTGTGCACCTTTTATTTGAGTTGGGGGGTTGACAACCTCGACTAGACTAGCTAAAGTATCCCTTAACATATTTCACAATAAATGATGCAAAAAAGGTATCGTTGCTTGTAAGGGAAAAAACTGGTTATACGTCCTGAATCTGACGAAACACCGCAATAGATAAAATTAATAAGTTGTTGGATGCTGCTGTGATGATTAAATGAGGCAGCAGTTAAAGGAAGTCTGGTTTACTGGCAGACTGATATGCATGCAAATAACTCCCCCATCAGAGCAGAAGACTTATTCAGCGTTAGCACGCTATGTGCCTATGATTTAGATACATCAGCCCAAACCTTTTACCACCCCAAATTCGTTCAGCAAATTTAAGGAGGCGAAATTGGATACAGGTCTAATATTTGGAATCCTCGCCGCTATAATGTTGGCGGCAGGTATTGTCCTAATCAGAAAGGGATCAGTACGGGCAGGGGAGTCATTCACCGCCGTCTTCATTTCTGTTGTTTTAGGGATCCCCTTTTTCTTAATTGCGGTCGCCTTCACCGGTGAGTGGAATAAGCTCTGGGATATCTCCTGGCAAGGAATTGTGTTACTTGGGATGGGCGGAATAGTGCACTTTATCATTGGGCGATACCTAAATTACGGCGCATTTCGGCTTATCGGTGTAAATAAAGGAGGTACACTTATTAATACCAGCCCATTTTACGCCATGATTTTAGCCTTTATTTTTTTAAACGAGCAAATTACTCCACCTCTTGTTCTGGGAATCGCAGGCATTTTCGCCGGGGCGGTATTGGTCGGGCTAGAAAAGAAAAGCGTAAATGTACAAACTGCACCGGCCGATTCTCCACAAAAAAAGAGGTTTTCTGGAACGGAACTTAAAGGTATTCTAGCAGGACTGGGCGGAGCTCTTTGTTGGGGAATATCCCCTGTGCTCATCAAACCGGGGGTCGCCGAAATTGGTTCTGCGTTTACATTATCGTTTGTTGGCCCTCTAGTGTCCTACATAGCTGCCACTATAGCTATAGCCTCCTTCCTTGTACGCCAACAATATAGAACACAACTATCTAAACTTCGCTTTTCCAGAACCCTGATGTTCCTGTTTCTGGGAGGGATGTGCATCGCCACTGGCCATATGCTTAATTTTACCGCCCTTAGCCTTAGCGACGCTAGTAGGGTGGCCCCACTCATCAGTACCAGCGCCATTTTTATGGTAATTGCCTCATTCCTGTTTGATCGAAAAATTGAGGTATTCACGTTGAAAGTTATTCTAGGGATGCTAGCTACTGTGCTAGGTGCGTTCCTTATTGTAAACTAAATGTTCGCACACTAATTTATTTTCAACCAACCTTGTAAATGATAGGAAAATATTCTCCTAAGCGAGAAAACCTTCCTTGCTTGACAGTAGAGGGGATCAGTGCTATAGTTTTTCCTCAATGAAAGGATCTTGAGCATGGAAGGGAGAGCCGTTCCCAAACAAGTTTAAGTAGCAGCAATAAAATGCATAACTAGACGGAGAAGGTGATTCTAACCAGGAATTCGATTAGGGTATAAGCAATGTTTAGTTGAGCGAGAGTGGTCTTCTGATATCTACTCGATGGGGAATAAGCAAAACATACGGATTACAAAAGGAGGATAGAATGATGTGAAAGATAAAGTTAAAATAGATAAGGTTTATTTTATATAATATTTTTAAAGGAGGAAAAAATATAAATGAAAAGGAAGGCTCCGTTTTTTGCAATCGCATTAATGGTGATTGCCAGTCTGGTTGTTGCTGCCTGTGCGTCCCCGGCCCCGGCACCAGCCCCGGCACCAGCCCCAGCACCGGCCCCGGCACCGGCCCCGGCCCCGGCCCCGGCCCCGGCACCAGCCCCAGCACCAGCACCGCATGCGCCCACCGAAAAATTTGTAGTCGGAGGTAGGGTGGGTGACCCGATGTATGTAATGGCCCAAGCACTTGCCTACTTTGTAAACCAGGAATCCGACTGGCTGAAACTTACGGTAGTTGCTACAGCAGGGGATACAGCCAATATGGAGACAATACGAGACAACCCGACAGAATATATTGGCACAGCAGGTACTGTTCACTTCGTTGAACACCTGGAAAAGTGGGGGTATTACGATGGGCTGAGGTCTATTGCCCTAGTTGGTGCCTGGAGTTACCTCTGGGCCACTTATGATGAAAATATTAAAACGCTAGCGGATTTTTCCGGGAAAAAAGTAAACTCCGTTAGAGAGGGCGCTGCTCATGTCCAAAGTTTCGCCGGTTTATTCAGGGATGCCGGTATAGCAGATAGTATTGATGTAGTATATAGTGGTCTGGGGGGGGCAATGAATAACATGAAAGACGGCTTAGTGGATGTGTCTGCCACCATAGTGGACCAGATCTTTCCAGCCACTTTCGAAAAAGGTTATTTTATTACCTCTATGGAGACTAAAGGACCCCTTTACTTCATCAGTACACCTCCAGAACTACAAGAGAGCCTCACTGGAGAAGAATCAGCATTCAGTCCGGCAAAGATGTATGCCGGTGCATTGGGTAGAAATAACCCAGCCGAGGACACATGGTTAATAACCCTTCCCGTATTCTTCTCCGCTGATGAGCAGATGGACGAAGATGTTGTGTATGAGGTGGCTCGAATTACCTACGAAACTGGCTCTGCGGGGAAATGGAACGTATGGCATGCTCTTGGGCAAAACATGACCCCCGATTTCATGCCTTCGTATGCAGATAGTCCTGATAAGATTCACCCAGGTGCTCTGCGATACTACGAAGACAGTGATATTGAGGTGAGAGACCTTGCCCCATTGTTCCGGTAAAACTTAGGTGCCTTTGACCTTAGCGTTGGCTAGCCTAAAGCTGCTACTGGCCTTTGGCTGGCCTACGCTAAGCTAGGTTAGTTAGTTGTTCTACACAAGGTAATATGAGGTAATACGTGGAAGAACTCCAAAAACCAGCACCAATGAGGCGAAGGGTTATCGGTGTTGCCTTCACCGTAGTGTCTATCGCTATGGTCATCTATCAACTCCTCTACACTCAGATGCTACTTCAATCTCCTACGGCACATAAGGTCACACATTTTGGTTTTGCCCTTGTAGTGGTTTTTTTGTCTTTCCTGTTAAGAAGTAAACGGAACCGATTTGTAAATTGGGGGCTACTAATTCTTTCGGTGGCTGTGACCGGCTACTTCATGTATTTTCTTCAAGATATCTTATGGTATCGTACTGCAAACCCCATTCCAGCTGACTTGATCATGGGTGTCCTGGCAATATTACTGGCTTTTATCGGAACTTACCTAATATTTGGCAAAACCTTTGCTATAGTTGCCGTGGTTGCCCTAGCTTACCTTATCCTTGGCCGTTATCTTCCCTTTCCGTTCAGGGTAGCCCCTGTATCATTTGAGCGGCTACTGATGTGGCTCAGCACACTCGGTATTGACGAGGGAGTGTACGGTGATATTTTAGGCATCTCAGCCAATTATCTGTTCTTATTTATCTTTTTTGGGGCGCTGCTACATGCGTTGGGGGGATTGCGATTTATCGTCGGAGTCTCCCAGTGGGTGGGGACAAAACTGAGGAGCGGGCCAGCGGCGGTGGCCGTGATAAGTAGTTCACTACTAGGATCGATTACCGGAAGTACTGTAGCTAATATTACCATTACTGGTGCCTTTACCATACCATTAATGAAGACGTCCGGCTACAAGCCGGAACAAGCCGGAGCTATTGAAGCCGCGGCGTCAAACGGGGGGCAGATTATGCCGCCGGTGATGGGAGCTACCGCCTTCGTGATGGCCGGCTTTGCCGGTATACCTTATATCCAGATAATCGCGGCGGCGGTGGTACCAGCTCTATTATATTATTTTGGGCTAATGTTATATGTGGAACTTAGTGCCCGTAAAATAGAAATTAAAACTCCGAAGATAGAGGTGAGCGGTCGGCAGCTGTTACTTGATGCTCCGGTCTTTTTCGTCCCCATAGGTGTCCTGATATTCCTTCTTATGCAAGGCTTTAGCCTACCTTTTGTTGGCTTCTGGTCCATGATAAGCCTTATTTTGGTGGCCCTGCTAAGTAGTCTTAGAAAGGACGCTCGCCTAAACCTTGGAGAAGTTGTGGGGAGGATTACGGACGGTGTACGGTCAGCGAGTGAAATGGCCATCGCCTGTGCCCTCATCGGGGTCGTCGCCACCTGTATCAAGGTAAGTGGATTAGGCATAAAACTGCCTTTAATAATACAAGATGTAAGTGGAGAGCACGTTATCATTGCCCTACTTATCGGGATGGTAAGTTCAATCATCTTAGGGATGGGAGTACCAACGGTAGCTGCCTACATACTTGTAGCCATAGGATTAGTCCCGGCCTTAGTTCAAATGGGAGTGCCTTTATTGGCCGCCCATTTATTCCCCTTTATCTTCGCCGTCTTCTCTCACCTTACTCCACCGGTAGCCGTTGGAGCACTGGTTGCTTCCAGGTTAGCCAGCGCTAACTACTGGACAACCGCCACGGAAGCCCTTAAAGCCGCTTTCATAGCTTTTTTCTTACCATTTTTTATTATTTATACCCCAGTAATAATCTTACGCCCCGAAGGTGGACTAATTCTCTCTATTGCCCAAATTACGGCTATCCTATTAGTTATCATTTGCCTGCAAATGGGTATATCTAATTACTCCCTTACTCGCCTTACGTTATCGGAAAGGATAGCCTTTTTGCTTGCGGGATTATTATGCTTAATGTTTATTTTCACCCAAGGTTACCCTTACTTCTACATCGGTGTTGCTCTATCCTTGGGGAGCATAGTTTGGCAATTTATAAAAAGGAAACAACTCAGAGCCACCGCTCAGGCATATTGAATGACATGGGAGGTGGCGGAAAGGTACGCTTTCCTTTGAGTCCCCTACATAAACAGTAATATCGGTCCATATGAGATTCAAACAAGGCCAATGTATGAGATAGTATCTTTACTAATCACTATAACGGAGGACTATGATCGAATTGGTATACACGGTGTGTCGGGGATATTCTTTAAATAGTGGCATACACTTTGAGTCACCCTATTACGGAATTTTTCTCTCCAAATCTTGTTTAATTAGGAATACGAGTATAGAATGAGGGTGGGCCTTACTCGGATAAATTGGAGGGTATTCCATCGGTATTATTTAGTAGGATTTTTTTTGCATAAGTTAAGAAAATACCGCAGAACTAATTTATCAAAATTCGGCCTAGAAAGAAATCTGCGCCATAGCAGATAGAAGTACTAGGGTATTCCCCGTTGGTGTTGCTCAGACTAGCGAGAACAGAAAGTGTCATTTCATTGTCATTAGTGGCCCAAAAGGAAAGAGGCCGCCTATCATTTAAGGGAATTAGTTAAACATTATTCGTTTTAGTTTGGCGATTTGTGGACAAGCGAAGCGGTATCAGATGAAAACTAATGATGGGGAGGGTGAGCAAAATAGATAATCCTATAAAATTTGGTACTGATGGCTGGCGGGGGATTATTGCTCATGATTTCACCTTTGCTAATGTGCAGACTTGCGCGCAGGCAGTTGCTGCTTACCTAAAACAGGCTGGCTTGGCTGATCGAGGGTTGGTTATAGGCTA
>CAYFEZ010000030.1:0-9937 GCA_964342215.1 uncultured Dehalococcoidales bacterium
TCCATATCCCCCAGGTCCAGAGCGACCTTTACCAACTCCGACTCCAACTGGTCAATCTTGTCGAGAATCTTCTTTTCCAAATCAGAATTAGCCATCTCTATAGCTCCCTCCTCTTTACTTTTTAGCTTTCTTCACCACATTCGAAACTAATTGTCAATATTTTAAATTAAACCATCTACCGAAGCAGGCGATGCGCCTGCTTCGGTAAAAAGCCCAAGTTCATCCCGCTAATTGTGGGGCCACCATTTGCAACGCTTTTACCATTCCCCATCTGACGGACCTTTGGTGAACTCTATTAATTCAATTATTACCCCGAAAGCACTCTTGGGGTGTATCATCGTTTCATAGAAACCATCAAAGCCGTCGATCTTAAAGCCCGGGTAATACATCTTTAGCTTATCATGGACCTTAATGCCCTTAGCGCGCAGCTCAGTAATGGCTTCGTCGAGATTTTCCACCTCAAACGCCAGAATAGCAAACGCTGGAGCCGTCTTACTTATCTGCCTGCCAGTAACAAGCTCATCATCAACTGATTCCGCTAATTCCAAGCGAAACGGCATTTCGTCTCCCAGCCAAGCACCTTTAGCGCGGAAACCATATTCCGCCAGCCAGGGCTGGTCTGGACCCATCTTTGCTCCCAGGACATCTCGATAAAAGGATATGGCGTCGTCCATCGTACCGGGAAGACAGAAATGATTAATACCCAGGGTTCGTTTAATTTTCATTTACCAACCTCCTTTTATTATAACGAACTCAAAAGATTCTTGTGTTGCTTAACATATTTAGGCTTGAGTTTAGTCCCTAATGCACAGATTGTCAATGCTACCGAAATGCGATATTGACCGTTACGTGTAAACTATAGTGATGACTTTGGGAAAGGGGTGCCGATTGGTTTTAAGAACAAAGCTAGTATTAAGCCAACAACAGTTACCATAGCACAAATCAAGAAACCCAGCTGGTAGCTACCGGTTATATCAAAGATATGCCCAACTAGGACAGGCCCAATAGTACCTCCGACGGTAATACCGGCGTCAACAAAGCCCAGAAGTACACCATGTGACCCAAGCCCAAATAATTCGGCTACTATCGGTGACACTAGTACGAGCGAACCACCCCAGGCAAAACCAAAAAGAGCCGTAAAAAGATAAAGCGTCCACAGATCTTTAGCGAATTGTAACCAAACTAGAGAGGCTAGCAATATGATAAGGCCAATAAGGAGAACCGGACGGTTACCAATTCTATCAGTAGCACTGCCCATAACAATTCTACCGGCAATATTGGCTCCGCCAGCAACAGATAAAATATTGACGGCACTGGCTGCAGGAATTCCCAGTCCGGTAGCGTAGATAACAATATGCACCATAACAGTAATCATAGGGAAACCCACGCATAGAAAAATTACCCAAAGCATCCACAGTTGTCTGGTATGAATGGCTTCCCGCAGAGAAAAGTCTCTGTCTGTTAAACTTAGGCATCGTTGCTCTAGATCAGTTCCACCGTATGGCAATTGCCCTCGGCTCTGCGGGTCACGCTTGAGAAATTGGGCGGCGGAAATAATAAATATTAATGAGCTTATACCCAAAGCTGTAAAGGAAAGACGCCAGCCGTAGCTAGAAATGAACCAGCCCGCCAATAGCGGCATAATCATTGCGCCGGCGCCTATGCCTGCCATAACAATACCGGTCATCATGCCTCTTCTCCTGACGAACCACCGGGCTACCGTAGACGTTAAAGGTACAATATAACCACTAAAGCCGATACCCATTATCACCCCGTAAAACAGATATAGCTGCCAGACAACACTGACCTGCGACATTAATAAATAGCCCAGACCCCAAAGGAGACCACCAGCGGTAAGCACCAACCTGGGGCCAAACCTATCATTCAGCTTTCCGGCACCAATAACCAAAAGACCGTGTAGGAACATATTAAGTGAGTAGGCACCCGAAGTCAGCGCCCTTGTCCACCCGAACTCTACCAGCATCGGTTCAAAGAAAACGCCAAAACTATAAAGTCCCCCTCGAGTTATTAGTAGAATAGCGAAAGAAGCCAAAACTAGGACATAGCCGTAGAAAAATCTGGGTTCCTTATTTTCAGTCATCTATACATCCGGAAAAAATTGACGGTTTTATCGGTCTGTAAGTGAGTACTAACTACTCTCTTCGCCAAACATAGCTCAGCGAGGAATTCTGGCGCCAAGGATACTGCCTTCATAATGGCATCTGTAGATAGAAACCACCTCACACAGTTGGAACACCGAGAATAAATTTGAGATTTTTCATTAACCTTACTTCTTTCATCTCCTTTTATCAAGAGATAGGAATTGATTAACGCAACATCTCTATGCTTTTAAGAATTAATGGTGCGGAATCTGGATATTAACTCCAAACCTAAAGTTGCCAGCGCTGGTTTAGCAGCCGTCATAAATTTTTTGCAGGGGATATGGGAATATCAATTATGCGTGGATTGACAGTAGGAGCGATATCACCAAGAAGATTGATGTAAAACTAGAAGAGATAGCTGAGGTCGATATAGACATCAACACTGGTATACGGTAGCGGCTTTAACGAGCCCGCCACTTTGAGCATGGTACCACTCTGATGCTTCCCGCTAATATCTACCTAAAACAGAATGATTAAGGGTAATGAAGAAACTATTACCAGTGGTTCACCTTAAATCTAGGATAACCCCAGCAGTTTAGCTACGTTACCACCCAGAATTCCACTTATTTCTTCCTCACTAAACTCAATTCCATATTTCCAAGCTCGCTCCGGAGCTTCCTTAAACACGTTGGTCCAGTCGGCGTGATTTAAATGGCGCATCCGTGTCAATATGGGCCAATCGCTGCCAAAGAAGAATCTAGGGCCACGACATAGATTCAAACATACCCTTATTCTCCTATAAAATTCTTCTTCTGGAAGGGCAATATAAAATTTTTGCCAGCCGGCAAAGTCAAAATATAAATTAGGGTTGGAACCACCAAGCAATGCGGCTTCTTCCCACTCACTCATACCAGCGTGTGCCATTATTATTTTAAGGTCAGGGAAGAAATCGGTAGCGATCTCGTCAAAGAAGACAGGATCAGCATACTTCTGATACATTGGCGGTATTTCAGGCCCCGAATGAATCAAAACCGGTAGACCCAGTTCCCGGCATTTCTCGTATACTCGGTATGCGCATGGCTCATTAGGGTACCACCCTACAGATGGATGAAGTTTAACCCCCTTAACGTTCCACTCTTTAACTGCCCTTGGCAAAAAGTCCACCGCATCTGGCCGCCGGGGATCCACCCCAGCAAAGAAAATCAAACGATCAGGGTGTCTTTCTACTGCCCTGGCATACACTCTATGCTGCTCCTCAAGAGAAAACGAGTCTTCCACCCCCCCAGTCATATAATCAATGAGTAAAATTACCGACTTATCAATACCACCTTCATCCATATCACTAACCAACTTATCACCCAGGGTATCAAACAACCGGGGTATTTTCCCCTTTACCTCTTCTACGGTCCTGCCCCCACCAAATAGCTCGACCCAAACTTTAGCCGTCATGTCCCAGTAAGGCTTCGCCGGTATATCCCAACTGAATAAATGGGCATGAGTGTCAATAATCATTTTGCCCCCCTATGTTCAAAAAAATTAAACCCGAGCCCTTTGTAGTAATTATAAATCTCTCCTTTTCTGACTCTACCACTACCATTTAAGCTAACGGTTTACCTATTAAGAATTGAGTTTAGTCCTTCATTATGCCGCTGTCAACACCGCGAAAGATATACTGTGTTTCTGGCGTGAGACCCACATTAAAACTGGTTGTTTTCCTTACTATACTCAGCCCGTACCTCAAGCATAATTATCCTTATCTTCATCACATCCTTAGTGGCCGCCTTCTCCAGAGCTATTATGCCTAGCCCTCTCCTAGAGCTTACCATTAGTCAGGCTACCCAGCGTGGCTTTTGAGCAGGACCACTACTTATCCTTGGGCGCAGTATCTCAGGACTAGTGCTGGTAATTGCTCCAATCTTGGGATTAAGTCAGTCTATCAGAGATGGATTGGTACCAAGCATTATTGGTATGGTTGGAGGAATAGTCCTGATCGGGGTGGGACTAACCGTAATGAGGAGGGGGTAGCAAAAGGCGACAACCCCTACCGCTAATCCAGTGAGCATAGGGCGGGAATAGAATACTGGTTCTTTCCGGCGTGTTGGGCAGCGTCTCTAACCCATGCTGGCTCATCTGGTGGGCGACCATAGGCCTCACTTATTTATTATAGTCATGAGAACAACTGGAGGTCGCCGGTATAGCCTCCTTTTTCACGGTCCGTATCCCGGCGGATTTGATTTGGTACGCCATACTAGCATTCATTATAACTACCGGGAAGAAAGTTATTAGTGATACTGTATATCGCTGGCTTCTTCTTACTCATGGCCTAAGTCTAGTCGGGCTTACTAGTTATTTCATAGCTTTAGGAGTCAAGTCCTTGATATAAACTGAATTTGTTGGTTCCCGGGTTATCTTAATGTTACCAACGGCAAATAGATTACCCTATGATGTTTTTCCGCAGTTGATTTGTTACCAGTAAAAACCAAGACATCTTTGCTAGAATATTAACCAGTCAAAATCCCCCTTCGCTCCAAGTCCTGCCTGACATAATCCAGACCGAGTCCCTCCAGTGTCTCCTTAGTGGGAATACCCTCACTAGTCCATCCCTTTATTTCGTAGAACTTATCAATCCGCTTATCGAACGCAGTACGGTCCAACGTCTTGAAATCGGAAGCCTTGTAGGTACCATAAGCAGTCGTTGCTGAGGCCCGTTCGAAAGCGATTTTAGGCACCATATCATCCTCTCTGGTCATCCCCTCTCTTAAATTATAGGCCCTGACCAAATTAACTATCCTTCTCGCTATCCTAGTTACCCCAGCTTCATCAATCTCCATTCCGGTAGTAGCTGAGATTAAATCAGCTATCAAAGTCCGGCTATTCACCGGCGGGAAGGTCCAAAATTGCTGCCACCAATAACAAATCCCGGTTACATCTCCAAGAGTATACTGATCATTATCATATGCCGTCATCAAGGCATCTCCCTCATAATCCTCAGCCTTAATGGGCCCCTCTAAAAGGTATTTTTCAAACTCCTTAGGGTAACCGAACCAGCCCTCTTTCAAATATTCCTCTTTTTCCTCCCGGGGAAGGGCGAAAACAACGCTATAGGTAACATTATCCAGCCTAGAGTTGTCTCCCTTATCATTAATGGCTTCAATTAAGGCACCGTGCGGGTACTGCATGAGGTCATAGGGATCTGAATCACATTTTTTGGTGGTAACCGCCAAGTCTTCAGCCCCTTTACCAATCAGACGGGCAGCTCGATAAATACCATTTGCCAATATATCGCCAATCCCCTCTCTCCGGGCAATTTTGTCGATTAGCGATAAGGTAAGCTCAGGGTTTTTCCACTCCAGATGCATGCCATCAGTGTCTTCTTTAGTCAAGATACCCCTTTCATAGAGGTCTATGGCCAGAGCGATAGCACTCGACGTTGCTTTGACGTCTAACCCGTATTTCTCACATAAACTCATAAACGCCACCGCAAAGTCAGGCTCCAGTATTTGAGTAGTAATCATAGGCGCCGTCCACGAGGAACACCTCATAAAGGTATACTCGCCTTCGGGATTAAGATAGGCATGCTTGCACCTCATGGCACAATTATAACAACCTACCTCTCTGGCCATCTTGGTGGTGAAGTAATCTTTAGATTTTTCGGTTAGACCATCTATCTCTTTTTGAAGCTCAGGGGAGATTACCCCACTAAAATTACCATAACCCCCAACGCGCATGAGGTGCCGGATAAGTCTAGACTCCATCTTGTCAAAAATTTCCGTTCTTGTTTTATATGTCCTGCTAAGAATCTGCTCGGACAGTTCAATAAGCCGGGAGGGGTTGGCGACAGCGAGGTCCTTTGTCCCGTAAACGGATATCGCCTTTAAGTTTTTATCTCCCATAACCGTACCCGTTCCCACCCGGCTTGCACTAGCCCCACTGCCGTGTTCCACACTTGCCCCATAAACCTTATTCTCACCGGCAAGACCAATGGCTATGGTTTGAATCTTCTCGTTTTTCGACCCTTTTTGAATAATCCCCCGGGTTTCGTGGGGGCTTTTTCCCTGGAGATGACTGGCATCACGTATCTCCACTTGGTCATCATTTATCCATAAATATACCGGAGTAGGGGATTTCCCAGAAATGACTATGGTGTCATAACCAGCATGTTTTAATTCAGCGGCAAAGAATCCTCCTAAAGAGGAGTAACAATACAGATTTGACACTGGGGACTTATAAGAAATACAGGTACGATTAGCCCCGGGAACCATAGTGCCAACGAGAATCCCAGCGCTAACTATGAATAGATTATCGGGGGAAAAGGCGTCGACTTCAGGGGGAACTCTATCCCATAGTAACTTGGTATTGGTTCCCTTCCCGGCAATATAGTTCTCAACTAATTTGGTATCATTCTGGCGTTTCTCAACTTTCCCCCGGGATAAGTCAATTTCTATAGTGGTGCCCGCCCAACCATAAGGCATCTTCCTTTACCTCCTCGAAATTTAGTTTCGGGAACCAGACTACGGACTGAAATTTTAATTAGCAAAACAGAAGAAGTTACTTGGTAATGGTTAACTGCTTCTGGTATACCCTACCGAGCACCAGTAAGCTATCATCTCCCTTTAAAGTAACCAAACATCCGTAATCGTTAAGGAGAAATGATACCTCAATAACGCTGTCAACAGCCTGCTATCTCCTCATTTCTCCGAATCTAGGTATTATCCGACCACAAGTCAATGGCTACCTTCATTATAGATACAAATGGTTCTTATTTCAATCCAAAGTCTCCAAAGAACCGAGGGAACCATCTTAAGAAATGAGAAGGTACTCGCTTAAGAGGTATCTACCCTACCTCATGCACTAGGTCGACAACCCTGGGGAAAACTTTTACGGGTAGCCAATACAAGACGGCGCAGTTTCTCCGGATCTTTCTGTCCGATAGTAACCTCAACCCCACTACATAAATCTATGCCATACGGACGGACCCGCCTAATAGCCTGCTGAACATTCTCCGGAGTAATACCACCTGCGAGGAATGTCCGAATCGGGATAACCTCTACCAACTTCCGGGTTATAGCCCAATTATTCACCTGGCCGGTTCCACCATAACGCCGGTTCTCTTGGGAAGAGCCAACCGCGGTATCTATGACAATGGCATCAATTCCGGCATCGACCAGGGAATGCATCCTGTCACGATACGCATCGATATTGACCCCCTCCACGCCATGAGGTGGAAGGTGGATCGACTTCCATAGCTCACAGTCCGCCATCTTCTTTAGCTCCTTAACCAGCAACGGCGTTTCCTGCCCCAAGAGTTGAACCGCATGGGGATGTAGCTCCGTTATGGTTCTTTGGATCTGCTCTGCCTCATAATTAAAGAGTAGCGTCACTACCGGCAAAGTCGACTGCTCGCAGATCGGACGTGCCTGCTCCACACTCAGGCATCGTGGAGAAAAATCGGCTCCAATAATGACTCCAATATAGTCAGCACCTGCCTGTGCAACCAGATTAGCGTCTTCAACAGTGGTAATACCACAGACCTTTATTCTAATATCTTCTTGAGAGAACAAGGCAGCTCCTGTAGGTATTGAATTGTGAAACTGGCAAAATTCTAATGGGAAACACTGGAGACTGTCAAGCAAACCCGAAATTGTCAAGAGAAACATGGTCGTATTGACAAAATTACTGAAATAAACTTATGATTGCTATAGCTACAGGATACTCAGAACAAAAGGTGGCCATGGTTTACTGTTCACCACTGAGGAATCCAAGCTACTGACTCGATTATAGAGGAGCTAGTGCAAGAGACTGTGATAGTCGAAATGAGAACCGGCGCTATTGATGAGGAAACAGATAGTATAGTGGAAAGAGCCAAATCACTGGGACTGGACGTCCAAGTGAACGTAGGCACGGACAAAACAGTTATCGCCCTACTGGGAAGTAAAACCGGACAATTGTCTACAGATATCTTTGCAGTGCTCCCTGGTGTGGAGAGTGTAACCCGAATTATGAAACCCTATAAGCTTGTTTCCCGAGAATTTAAGGCAACCGATACCTTAGTTTCCGTTAACGGAATTAAGATTGGCGGTAGGCGTATCACAGTCATAGCAGGACCTTGCGCTGTGGAGAACGAAGAACAACTCAGAGAAGCAGTCAGAGTAGTAAAGGACGCCGGAGCTAGCGTCTTGCGTGGCGGAGCCTTCAAACCTCGCACCTCTCCTTTCAGCTTTCATGGTCTGGAGAAGGCCGGGTTGGAATTACTAGCCAGGGTCAGGAAAGAGTGCTCCATACCTGTAGTCACCGAAGTGGTGGATCCTCACGACGTTGATCTGGTGGCCAAGTCCGCCGATATCATTCAGATTGGTTCTCGTAATATGCAAAACTTTGCCCTCCTGACTGCAGTTGGTAAAAGCAAGCGCCCGGTAGTACTTAAACGTGCATTTTCATGCACGGTTACCGAGTGGCTTACCGCAGCCGACTACCTGCTGGCAGAGGGGAATAACCAGGTTATCTTATGCGAGCGAGGAATTAGAACATTTGAAGACAGCGCCCGCTTTTCACTGGATATTTCGGCTATTCCAGTAGTTAAGAAATCCAGCCACTTGCCGGTGATTGTTGACCCCAGTCATGCCGCCGGCCACTATTCACTGGTTCCGGCGATAGCCAAAGCAGCTGTGGCGGCTGGTGCCGATGGGCTCCTCATTGAAGTCCATCCCAACCCCAAGGAGGCCTTGGTAGATGGTCTCCAGTCCCTCACTCCATCAAGCTTCACTCAATTAATGGAAGAACTGAGGCTGATTGCCAAGTCAGTGGGTAGATATATCTAGTTTAGTTAAACTTTTTATTAATTTGGCCCTGGACAACTCCACACAATGGCTGACTACGGCGAGTGATCAAATCAACTCTTCAGTACCTAAACGGTTTCCGTTTTGCGCTAGCGGTTTAGGATATTAGTAATAACTCATACACCACTTCAATGATAGTGCCAGTTATGTTATTATGCCATATCGTTTACAGGCAATCTCTAACTCAGAGTCGGTTTCCCGGGTAGCCGTGTGCTCAGTATAAGAGTACCTGAGCGACTCCCAGTAGTAAGTTTCATAGAGTGGCCAATTTAGCAGAGTATTAAGGCATGACAGATAATAGGAACCCGAAATTTTTCTACGGCTATGTGATTGTTGCCGCTGCATTTTTTATCATGGCGATAAACTGGGGCATATTCCAAATTTTTGGCGTCTTTTTTGTGCCCCTCTTAGCCGAATTTGGCTGGTCGAGAGCGATGCTTTCCGGAGCCAGTTCATTGGGTTATCTTCTAGTGGGCCTCTTTGGCATTGCTGCCGGAATCGCAAATGACAAGCTCGGCCCTAGAGTGGTTTTCGCCGTATGTGGTCTATTCTTTGGTTTAGGCCACTTATTGATGTCACAGGTCAATAGTGTTTGGCAGTTATATTTGTTTTTCGGTGTGGTAGTAGGCATTGGGGCCAGTGCCGTAGATGTGGTACTGCTATCCACCATAGCCAGGTGGTTTGTTAGAAGACGAGGCTTAATGAGTGGTGTTGCAAAAGTCGGCACCGGGCTAGGTATATTGATTATGCCTCTGGTAGCCCGCGTACTCATCTCTAACTACGGCTGGCGCACATCATACACTGTCTTAGGTGCCCTATCTCTAGTCCTTATCGTTTTGTTTGCCCAATTACTACGGCGAGACCCCAATCAGATGCAGCAACTACCAGATGGCAAACAACGAACAGCTGTTAACAGTTCAAATTTGGTAGAGACGGGACTATCATTGCGGGAAGCTATTAACACCAAGCAATTTTGGATAATTTTTGTAACGTTCCTAA
>CAYFEZ010000031.1:0-9856 GCA_964342215.1 uncultured Dehalococcoidales bacterium
CGAATTGATTACACTAAAGGTATACCGGAAAGATTGCAGGCATTAGACAAATTCCTGGAAGATTCCCCTGCTTATAGAGGAAAGGTAGTTTTTATTCAAGCGGGTATGCCCAGCCGAACCCGGATTGAGAGCTACCAGAATCTTAACCAGAGGATAGATGTTATCGCCAGTAGCATAAACGGTAAATATGGCACTAACTCTTGGAAACCGGTAATTATGATGACCCGGCAGCTTCCTCCGGTAACATTGATTGCCTTACGCCGGTTGGCCAATTTCTGCGTAGTCAGCTCACTTCATGACGGTATGAATCTGGTAGCGAAGGAATTTGTTTCCTCGCGGGTTGATGGGGATGGGGTCTTAATCTTAAGCCAATTTACCGGAGCCGCTGTTGAACTGGTGGGGGCTCTGTTAATCAACCCCTATGACATCAGTGAATTCGCTAAAAAGATAAAAGAAGCAATAGAGATGTCGGAGGAGGAAAGGCGGCGGCGGATAAAAACCATGCGAGCAGTAGTGGCCAGCAAAAATATCTACTCATGGGGTGCTGCCACTGTCTCCAGACTCATCTCGATGGCAGGGGTCTAGTGCAGCACCTGTTTCAGTCGTGGGAATCTTTCTCCTCTGACATCGGAGCAGCCGCTCACATTTTGTTGCTCTCGGACTATGATGGTACGTTAACCCCAATTGTCGGCCGCCCGGAGGAGGCAATACTTTCGCTTGAAGTCAAGGAGATACTCCGTGCCTTGGCGAAAAAACCGACCTACAGCGTTGGTATTATCAGCGGACGTTCCCTTTCAGAGGTCAGGGATCTGGTGGGTATAGCAGGGATTTACTATGCAGGAAACCACGGGCTAGAACTAGAAGGCCCTAATCTTAAGTTCATCAATCCGGCAGCGAAGGCGGCTAAGGCCGAGTTCAAATACCTAGTACAGCAGTTCTCCGCTAATTTGGATAACATCGAAGGGGTCATTGTGGAAGATAAAGGACTGAGTTTGAGTATTCACCATCGCTTAGTTAAAAAAAGTGAGGTGGTGGTGGTTGATGAGATTTTCCGGCAGATTATTTCCCCTTTACTCCGTGAAGGGAGAGTCAGAGTTACCCTAGGGAAGAAGGTGTGGGAGGTTAGACCACCCATAGACTGGCATAAGGGGAAAGCAGTTGAGACAATTATGAGGGAAATACCGGCATCACCTGGTGATGAGCAGGGGCCGGTTATCTACCTAGGTGATGATACTACGGATGAGGACGCTTTCCAGATTATTAATTACCCGCAGGACTGGAGTATTTTTGTTGGCCAAGAAAACCCCTCCTCAAACGCCGACTATTTCTTGCATTCGACTTCAGAGGTAGTAATTTTCCTGTCTCGGCTACTTGAGCTATAGCTAGGGCTTTCCTCCGAAGCCATGGGTTTTAACTACCACTGGCTAGACTTTTGGCTTAAGGGAAACGATATCTTCAAGGTGGCAGGAGAGGCAGCACTCACGCATAAGCTTTGCCGTGTCTTCAGGCCGGGCGTCACTAATATAAATACCCGAGCCAATTTCAAATCCGGCAATGGTGGACTGTCTGGGCACTATCCTAATATGCCAATGGTAACAAGGGTCTTCTTCGTATTCGGTAGTAGTCGTATCGACCATAAGGTTAAAGGCGGGGTTATCAAGCTCTCGGTATAAGCAGAGGAGGCTATCCTTAAGCACCGTAGCCAACTCGGTAAGATGCTCTGCCGAAAGCAAGCCGAAAGAGGCATGGTGAGTCCTAGAAATAATCCAAGTCTCATAGGGAGTGCGTGAGGCGTAAGGATGAAAGACAACGAACTCTTGAGTCTCGGCGATGATTCTCTTACCCTGTTCTAACTCCTTAATGATTAAATCGCAGTAAAGACACTTGTCCGTGTCAGCATAGTAATCATGGGCAATATCAAATCTTCGGTGATAGTAAGGAGTTATCACAGGGGTAGCAACTACCTGGGTGTGAGGATGTGCCAGAGATGTCCCCGATGCCAAACCATGATTCTTGAAAATAGTAATGAGCCTGAGTTGATCATTTCCCTTTAAGGCCTTGTACCTTTCCCGGTAAGTTATCAGAACCTTTTCCACTTGCTGATATGTCATCAATGCCATCGGCGTGTTATGAGACGAGCTTTCTATGATTACTTCGTGTATCCCAAAACCGTCCATTTTACGGTAAAGGTGACTTTCCTCTCTCCTCGTATTATCCCCTTCAAGCGTTAGCGCAGCGAATCGATTGGGAACTACCCGTACTTCCCAGTCTGAGTCCTGGCCCGCAATGGGCAGCCTGAAGACTTCAGGAGGTGTTAGGCTTTCATTACCGGGACAAAAGGGGCAAGACGCATCCCAATTAGGTAACTCAGCGGCATGCTTTTTATTCGGTTCTTGCTGAGGGCGCTTAGTTCTCTCCGGAGCTATTATCACCCACTCTTTGGTTGTTGGGTCTTGTCTTAGTTCTGACATATGACTATTACTGTTTCAACTTACGGTAAGCCGATAAACTGGCTCCATCCGTAGAGACGCTATGCTTTTCGGGTCCGCCATCTTCGTTTCGGCTCTATGGTCTCCCCACTTTGGATTTCAGAGGTGAGGAAGTCATCTTCTCCCACACCACCGCCGATCATACAATTACGCCCTATCTTAACACCCGGGGGTATCCTAGCCTTCTTGCCAACAATGGTAATGCCGGTATTAATCACTTTAGGATTCTTATGGTTTACCCTGAAGTCATCGCCAAAACCAATATGACAGCCAACTTCCACCACTACCTCCTTGTCCAGGATGGAATAGTTAACCACACTATGTGGCCCAACCACGCTATCCGATAAGATAATAGAGTAACTAACCACGGCCCCTTCTAGCACCATAACTCCTGGTGAAAGGACAGAATGCTCCACCCGACCTTCAATGACACAGCCATGAGATATTAGACTGTTGGTCAAGTTGGCGGTCGCAGAGGCAAAAGTCGGTGGTCTCTCCTCTTCTTTAGTACGGATAGGCCAATCGACACTAAATAAGGGGGAGGGAGACATTTCGAGTAGTTCCCTGTTAGCCTGCCAGTAAGCATGCACCGCACCTACATCCCGCCAGTATCCACCAAAATTATAAGCGAAAACCTTGGCTTTACTTATCATCTTAGGAAATATATTCCGTCCAAAATCATGTTTGGAGGTCATACTACGGGCATCTTCCTCTAACCACTCGCGGAGGACATCCTTTTGGAAAAGATAAACCCCCATGGACACCAAGTTGCTCTTTGGTTTCTTGATTTTTTCTTGGAATCTAGTAACTTGCCATGTTTCGTCCACTATCACCGTGCCAAATTGCTCCAGCTCATCTTCAGGGAATTGAGTTACCGCCAGGGTAACATCCGCCTTGACCTCCTGATGAAATTTAATCATATCAGCATAGTTCATTCGGTAGATATGGTCACCGCTTAAAACTAATACTAGTTCAGCTCCACCCGTCTCAATATATTCAAGGTTTTGATATACGGCATCAGCGGTTCCCTTATACCAACCACGACCGTTACCTGCCAGATAGGCCTGTATTACCCGTACTGTGTGGTCTGGGCGGTCCAAATCCCACGGTTTACCTATACCGATGTGGTCAATGAGAGAGAGGGGTTGATATTGGGTGAGGATGGCCAAATTACGAATTCCTGAATTAACGCAGTTACTCAAGGTAAAATCTATGATACGGTACTTGCCTGCAAAGGGGATAGCCGGTTTGGTTCGCTCTTGAGCTAAAATGCCCAACCGGTCGCCTCGCCCTCCAGCCATAATGATAGCCAAGACATTGTCCATTACCGTTTACCATCTATGCGCTACTCTTCTAATACTTAATCATACTCCGGAAACACTGCGTAGGTAGCTGCACTCATCTTGATTATTTCTCCCAGTACTTACCTTATATCTACTGATGGTCAAGTGTCAAATCTACTATCATCAGAGCAGCTTTTCTTCTTGTTTCCCCAACTGCTAAAATGCCGAAACCAGATTAAGTATACTGAGACTTTAGCTTGACGGCTACGGCACCCCCAATTAAAATGATATTAGTGAGGTGGCTGGGAATGTTTGAAATTCTTAGTGATGGTTTAAACAAGATATTTCGCGAGTTGAGTAATAAGGGCCGGCTTGACGAAAAGGACGTAGATGATGCCCTGCGCCAGGTGCGGCTGGCCTTTCTAGAGGCAGATGTCAATTTTAGGGTAGTGAAAGATTTTACGGCCAGAGTACGGGTACGCTCTGTTGGCGCTGAAGTAATGCAAAGCATGACTCCGGCCCAACAGATAATCAAACTTGTCAATGAGGAGCTTATTGCCATACTGGGCGGGAGACAGAACCGTTTAACTCAATCGGCTAATCCGCCTTCTGTAGCTATGCTGGTGGGGCTACAAGGCAGTGGTAAGACGACCACTGCGGCCAAGTTAGCTCTTCATCTAAAACATTCCGGGCAACGTCCACTATTGGTAGCAGCAGACACCCACCGACTGGCCGCTAAGGAACAGCTAGTTGTCTTGAGTAAACAGCTTGACATCCCAGTTTATACTGAATCCCCCGACATTGCCAATAATGATATTTGTGCTAATGCTTTGACCAGGGCCAAAGAATTAGCGGCTACTTGGATTATAATCGATACCGCTGGTCGTCTCCATATAGATGAGGAAATGATGACAGAGTTAGCTCAGGTCAAAGGAGAATTAAAGCCGGATGAAATACTACTGGTAGTTGATGCTATGACCGGTCAGGATGCAGTCCAAGTAGCCGAGGAGTTTCACTCTAGGGTAAACCTGACTGGACTTATCCTAACTAAGATGGATGGAGATGCTCGTGGCGGTGCCGCTCTTTCTATCAGGTGGGTTAGTGGAGTACCGATAAAATTCATGGGCATTGGGGAAAAGGTTGACGCTTTTGAGCCTTTTTATCCTGACCGCCTGGCATCACGTATCTTGGGTATGGGTGATATGCTTACCTTTATTGAGAAAGTAGAGGAGACCTTTGATGAGCAACGGGCCAAGGAACTAAAGAGGAAAATGCGTACCGCCAGCTTCAATTTAGACGATTTTCTGTCTCAGCTAAGGGAGATTAAAAAGATGGGACCTTTAGGTCAGCTAGTTGAAATGCTCCCAGGCATATCACAATCGGCTGGGCGGGTGCCTGACGGGACTGAGGAAAAGCAGTTAAAAAAGATTGAAGCAGTCATACTTTCTATGACCCATGAAGAGAGGCATAACCCTGCTATTATTAATGGTAGCCGACGACGTCGCATTGCCCAGGGTAGTGGTATGAAACCACAAGACGTTAACCAGCTCCTCAACCAGTTTCACCAAATGCGGAAAGTAATGAAAGTTGGAATCGGAGGCAAATTACCCCAGAAGCTAATAGATAGGTTTTATTCTAGGTAATCCTTTAATCTTCGGCTTCGGCTGGGGTGACGTAGCTTACGAAGTGCTTTGGCTTCTATTTGACGAATCCGCTCTCTGGTTACATTAAACTCCTTACCTACTTCCTCCAGAGTCCGGCTCCGCCCATCCTCAAGACCAAATCTAAGTTGGAGTACTCGCTGCTCACGAGGAGTAAGGGTAGAGAGCACCTCATCAATTTGCTCCTTAAGTAGTTGTTTAGTGGCAGCATCAGATGGTGGTAACACATTGCCATCTTCTATGAAGTCGCCCAGACGACTGTCCTCTTCCTCCCCGATAGGCGACTCTAGTGATATGGGTAGCTGCGATACCTTAATTATTCCTCTAACCTTATCTAAAGATATTTCCATTTCCTTACCGATTTCTGCAATGGTAGGCTCTCGTCCGTGTTTCTGGGCCAGATAGCGACTTACCCTTAGTAGTTTATTAATTGTCTCAACCATGTGAACTGGGATACGAATAGTACGTGCCTGGTCAGCTATAGCTCGGGTGATAGCCTGACGAATCCACCAAGTGGCATAAGTACTGAATTTATAGCCTTTACGATAGTCGAATTTCTCTACGGCCCTAATTAGACCGATATTCCCCTCCTGGATAAGGTCAAGGAGCGACATACCACGGCCAACATGTTTCTTGGCGATACTGACTACCAAACGTAAATTAGCTTGAACAAGATGTGTTTCCGCCTTTTTAGCTTCCCCCTCAAGATTATCCAAGTAAGTTCGGAGTTGTTGTTCATGGGTTTGAATAGAATTAATGAAAACAGTATCTACCGCCAAGTCCTCTATGTACATAAGAGAAACGCTATCGCCGATAACATCAAGCACTTCTTCTGGTAATAGTTTACTGTTTAGTGACAGTTTAATAAGAAACTGCTCTGTTTCCGTTATGGGCTCATTTATCTGGTAAGCTACAGATTGAGTCAGTTGTGGATCTATCCCACCCTTAATGCTATCCCGTAATTCGGCATTGGACATGGTCTCTCTAAAGCTAGCGGCAGGCATTAAGCTAAACTGTTCCTGAAGGATACGGATGATACTAGACGCTTGCCCCAAATTTTTGAGCATGGTGATTATTATTTCGGTTGCCGAAGGAGACTTCCCGTATCTCTGTTCCCAGTCTTGTTGAATCTTACTGATGTGCTTACCTTCCTCTACCCTTTTGGCTAAGACCTTCTCGTCTGCGGCAGTAAGAAGTTGCACCCGGCCGATTTCGTGAAGGTACATGCGAACCGGGTCATCAGCTACTTCTTGCTCAGCAAATGGCTCCAGTGGCATTTCTACCTCTACACTTACTTCGGCTCCAGGTTTCTCAATATCAAGATGCTCCACCTCGCGCCAATTCGGTCCAGTGATGTGCTCACGTATTGTTTCTTGACAAAACCCAGGGGAAGAATCGCGTGAACTATCTGGCTCTTCTGCCTCCGCTTCTGAACTTTCATCCAGAGCCGGCTCTTCATCGCTTTTGTCTTGGAGTGAGGACCAAGTAGAATCCTCACTGTTGTCTGATTTCATTCCTTAACTCCTTTGGTACTGACCCCGCCGATTTTTTTTAGAAAAAATCTCACCCAGTTGAACGCTGACTTCTATTCCTTGCTCCTCAAGCTTAGCCAGTTCGGCAGCGGTGCCTCCTGATGCTGCTTCTATGGCTAATGCCTGCTCTCTTTTTCTCTCCAGGTTACGGAGAAATTTTTCCCGCAGACGGAGGCTGCAATCAGCGTATTTTTGCTCTATTTTGGTATTTGGTAGGCTTTTAGTTATTAGAGAGTCAAGGTGTTCCCAAATTGCCGTATCAAGCTTCTCTTTAAGTGATGACAAACCGCTTGTCTGCTGCCAAGCGCTAAATATTTCACGGTTTTCGCTATTTTCAAAATTTTCCGGAGAGAAAGCCTGGGCCCCCTCCTTAAGCTCGGTGTGCTGCAACAAAAGAGCTAGGCAATATTCCTCAACCGGGCTAGATAATAGTGGGTGTAGAGTAGGGGTAACACTCTTCTGGACTAACTTCTTAACTTTATGGCTATCCGGGCTAGGATGGATTCTGCTTAGTGTTGCCTCAAGGATACGCTCACTAACTTTAACTAGGCCGGCTAGCTTTTGTAAATAGTGAGCCTGACGAATGGTGTCTTGTATCTCAGCAATGAGCGGTAAGAGTCGGTCGACAGCTAGTGACTTATCTCTGGCTGTAGTCAGGTCAAGTTTGGTGGTAACCATATTGATGGTGTAGTCCATTATCGGTAGTGCCTCTTCCAACAGCTTTTGCCACATTTCAGTATCATCTTTAATAACATCGTCGGGGTCCCTTCCTGCTGGCAGTATGAGAACCCTTATCTCAGTAGCAAGGGCATTTTCATAGTCTACACACCGTAGCATAGCTCCTTCACCGGCGGTATCGGCATCAAGGGCTAATATCATATTATTACTCAGTTTCTTCAAGGCATCAACCTGTTTCTCAGTGACCGCAGTCCCCATAGAGGCAACTACATTACTGAAGCCATTCTGGTGGGCAGTGATAACATCCATGTAGCCCTCCACAATTACTGTTAGGGCTTGTTGTCTAATAGCGGCTGTGGCCAAGTTTATGCCATATAAACTACTACTCTTATCAAAGATTGGCGTCTGTGGTGAGTTGAGGTATTTAGGCAATGAATTATCAAGCACCCTGGCCCCAAAACCGATAATGTGCCCCTTACTGTCAAGTATGGGGCACATTAACCGATTACGGAATCGGTCATGGGTTCCTCCACTATCTGACTCCACTATTAAACCAGCGGTCTGTAGTTCACTTTCGGTGCAGTCTTTAGCCAGTAGATATTGCTTTAGCGCCTCCCAAGCATTTGGGCTGAAACCTAATTGAAAGGTGGTAATGGTTTTCGATGAGAAACCCCGGCTGGCTACATAATCCCGTGCTTTTGTTCCATCCAGGGAATTGAGGAGCAGGTTATGGAAATACTGGGCGGCAAACTGGTTAACTTGATAAAGTCTTTCCCTCTCTTTCCCCCTGGTTTCCGGTTCAAACCTTGAGTTAATCGTAACCCCGGCCCTCTGGGCAAGAAGGCGCAGAGCGTCGCCGAAGTCAACGCCCTCTTTCTTCATAATAAAGGAAAAGACATCACCACCAGTACCGCAAGCACCAAAGCAATGCCAGCTCTGCTGCTCCGGATAGACGAAGAAGGAGGGATGCTTTTCACTATGGAAGGGGCATAATCCCCGTAAGGTTCGTCCTGCTTTAGTTAAAGAGACATATTGGCTGACAACCTCAGCTATGTCGGTTCTTTGCTTTACTTCGTCTATAGAACCCATCTCATTATTTGTAGTACCTCTCCCCCTGTTACCCCCCTCTCTTTCAAAGAAGCGGGGGCAACAGGTTGTTTAAGAGAGACTTTACTTCTCTTTACCTCTCGTCATATCATATACTCATTTAAAGGAGAAGAAGGTTGGCTTTGGAGGGATGAAACCCCTTCAAATTACACTCCCCGCTCCGGCCCGCCTCAGAGCATACTGGTCGGTCATACCAGCGACATGATCAACCACCATCCGCTCCGTGTGATCACTGTAGAGACGATTCTCTGACGGTAGTTCGTCTTCATGCTCAGTAAAGTAGTGGTATAGGTGGTGAATCACCTCTCTTGCCTTTTCCGCTTCCTCCTGGACAGAGTGATAATTATATACCCGCTCGAAGAGAAAATCACGCAAGATATTGGCTGCCTCCAAAATCTGCGGACCCATACCTATAGTTGGACTAGTGATATTATGACCACCCTTCGCTGCCCACGAGTAGTCAATGATGTCACAGACCATGGTATTGATGCGTCGCGAAGGGGAGTGACCTAATACAGTCATGGCGGAGAGGGGTAGGTCATTCTCAGTGACGATATCGGCTCTAATGGCATCGCCAATATCGTGGTTAATGTAAGCAACGGCATCAGCAATCTTACATACCTGCCCCTCCAAGGTACTTGCATTACCCAAGGCCTCACTCTGGATATCATCCCTTATCTTGGAATGATTAACAATACCGTCTCTCACCTCCCAAGTAAGGTTAAGCCCCTGGCCACTTTTCTCTAACCGGTCAACGACACGTAGACTCTGCTCATTATGTCTAAATCCCTGAGGATAGAGTTCATCTAAAGCATCCTCTCCGATATGGCCGAACGGGGTATGGCCCAAGTCATGACCCAGGGCAATTGCCTCAGTCAGGTCCTCATTAAGGTTCAGAACTCGGGCGATAGTCCGAGCTATTTGAGAAACCTCCAAGGTATGGGTAAGCCGAGTCACATAATGATCACCGAGCGGAGCAATAAAAACCTGTGTCTTGTGCTTGAGACGGCGGAAAGCTTTGCTGTGGATAATGCGATCCCGATCACGCTGGAAAGCAGTGCGTATCGGGCAGGGCTCTTCGTAGTAAAGCCGGCCCCGTGAGAGCC
>CAYFEZ010000032.1:0-9779 GCA_964342215.1 uncultured Dehalococcoidales bacterium
ATACTTTGTCTCGTGTAGTTTGTGTATCATTCTCTGTGATGGAGAAAGAGTGCCACACACTCTCATCTAAGTGTAAATAAGAAATTTTCGAGACTGGATAGTTTAGCGTTCTGGAGAGGATTCCCATATAAAAAAGAAGTTGAAAGTTATCTACTTTCTTGGGTATCCTACCGGTTTTTGTAATCAATAACCTTGAGGTTGCCATCACCTATCTGGTTAATACGGCCTATTCTTTCATTAACGATTGAGTCTTCAGTAACAGGGGCTTCAATTTCTCTAGCAGGAGTGGTTGTACATCTACTATTTGTGTGTTTACGAAATGCCGAAGTTGAGCCAGAGTCTTTTCTCCCCACCGCCGTTCTTCTTCTCTATCGGTAAATCCCCGTCGATTACGTCTCCATTTCTGGCGAAGCAAGTTCTCTATCGTGTCTATTGCTTTCTTTTCTCTGGGGATGATACCTAAGAAATCGGCTAATGTAGAATGAGCATGCACTCCCATGGTGAGCCACGGCGATGCCTTTCGATATTGCTGTATCAGCTAATCTACATACCGTTTTTTATACCGGCGTGGGGATTGTTGGTAAATTCGAATGGAGTATGGTGATAATCTTCGCACTCGGTGCGCCCCAGTTATTACAGTATCCCATAGGATAACACTATTGAACGGGTGTAGTAAAACTTAAATACGACGCAGGTAATTTCGTGGCAGACAGTTTTTAATGAGCGGTGGTTTGTTTAATTTCTATAGCCTTACCGAGATATCTCTGGTAAAATAGTAACGTTTACTTGGAAAGTCTTTGACTCATTTAACTTAACAAATCGGATTACTTATGATTGGTTGTTTTTTCAGGTATAGTGCCTGTATCAAGCTCAGCTACCCGGGGGAGTGTCGGAATTGGCAGACGAGCATGATTTAGGATCATGTGCCGAAAGGCGTGGGGGTTCGAGTCCCCCCTTCCCCACCACTTTTGGGCTGAAAGTGTTTTCTCCCCGCCCTAATAGAATCGTTTTCAGATATATAGTGCGCCTATAATGCAATGGTTCTGTGTCTCCTTTAATATTTGATTGACAAGGAGGGAAGTGCGTGTTATAATCGCCCACTACGATAGGGTAGTGCTTTACGATGGAAGTCGTGTATATTAACAAACGATGGTGTTAATGTTATAGACATAGTCTGGAGGGAGGATGGAGATGAAACGAGCTAATGTTAGGGGTGGTTGGGCTGGGAAACTCTTAAAAGTAAACCTGTCAAGCGGAGCAATTACTGAAGAACCTATAAGCGATGACTTGGCTTATGGTTTTCTCGGGGGTAGGGGGTTTGACGCTAAGTATCTATGGGACTCGGTCAAGCCGGGTACAGATCCTCTTGGGCCGGAGAATGTTTTAACCCTGGGAGCGGGAGTCATGACGGGAACGGCTTTCCCGGAATGTTGTCGGGTAAATATTGGTTGTTTGTCTCCTATGACCGGGATATATGGGTATGGTAATGCTGGCGGCTGGTGGCCGGGAAGATTGAAAGCCGCTGGATACGACCATATAATCATTACCGGTAAATCTCCGAAGCCGGTATATATGTTGATAAATGATGATGGTGTGGAGATAAAAGATGCCGGTGATATCTGGGGAAAATCAACTTTAGAGATGGAAAAAATCCTTAGAGAAAAACACGGACGGGATGTGAGGGTATGCGGTATTGGGCAAGCGGGGGAGAATCTGGTGAGGACTGCCTCTACCATGGTGGACTCCGCCTTCTCAGCATATGGTGGCTCTGGTGCCGTATGGGGTTCCAAGAATCTCAAGGCAATTGCCGTAACTGGGACCAAGAAGATAGATATAGCTAATCCGGAAGAATTCTATCAATTGGCAAGAAGAGATGCAAGGAGATTAATAGATGCTACTGGCTACCATGGTTTTGATGAGTACAAGCAATATGGAACGTTAATTTTGTATGATTGGTTAACCGATTATGTTGGTTACGGAGCTGATTCTAGATATCTGACGCAGGAGCAAATGAAGAGTATACAGGCGGCAAATCTATTCGAAAAATATTGCGTTGGCTACCATGCCTGCGGCTCTAATTGCTTGATGAATTGTACCTACCTGTGGGAAGTTTTTGTCGGCCCATACGCAGGTACGCGCACTAGCGCGGTGCGATTTGGCAGCACTGATTATATGACGATGGGTATGGGTAATAATAATTCGGCTTCTTTGGTAAAGTTCCATGCTCTAGCCAACCAATACGGAATTTGTGGAAAAATGATGCCTACTGCCCTTTGGTTTGCCTTGGAACTGTATGAAAGAGGTATACTAACCAAAGAGGATACGGACGGGATAGAACTTAAAGCCGGTGACCATGAAACAATAATGGAACTGACCCATAAGACTGTCTTCCGTGAAGGGTTTGGTAATATTCTGGCTGAGGGCCCGGGCAACATGGCACGTATAATTAAGGGGGCGTACCCATATAGACATGGAGTTTACGGGAGAAGTTACCATGTACTGTTATCATTTATAACGGGTACACGGGGTACCGACCATTTATCATCATCATGCCTTGTCTTCTTGCCGCTGGAAGATAGAACCAAGATTTACGAAGGCCTTTCCCAGAAGATGCCGAACCTTTCTCCACCAGCTGAGCCGGGGGTCAAAGGGAAAGGTGCTTGGATGGTGTGGGAAGAGAATAACAAAGTCATTTATGATAGTATCGGGCGGTGTATGTCCGGCGGGGTTATCGGTGGCCTTCCTATTTTGGCAGAAGTTGAGGATGACCCATTTGGGGAGGGACGGGCCGAGGTCTTATCCAGTCTAACCGGAAGGGGGCTCTCCGCTGATGAAATATTGAAAATCGGCGAGAGGGTATATAATTTAGAGAGGGCTTTTAATATCCGACAGGGAGCCAGAAAAGACCTGGATATTCCGCCGGAAGGTGAGCAGAACATTAAGTATGATGACCTGGCTGGGGGTGAGGTTAACCTCGAAACCATAGAGGAATACCTTGACGACTATTATCAGGCGAGGGGTTGGGATGCCAACGGGGTTCCGACCAGAGCTAAGCTAGAAGAACTTGGGTTGGGTTATGTAGCAGATGAGCTTGAGGCTAACATGCCCTATCCGGTTTGGCAGGGTCCGCCTCTCTGGCCTTTAGATAAATATCCTTCCGGCGGTAAACGAACTGAATGGTAAACTAAAGAGCATCTTAAAATATTAGAGAAATTGATATTGTTAAGAAGTTGTCGGTTTGGCCAAAAGGTGTAAATAGACAGCAAGGGGGAAGAACAAATGTTTTGTCAAAAGTGTGGTAAGGAACTGGCGAAGGAAGTCGGGCTTTGTCCAAGCTGTGGTTTTCAACCTTTAAGTAGTAAAGTTCGTGTTAAGGACATATGGCGAGTCACCCCGGTAGAGGGTATAGTTGCGGCGAATGGATTTCCCACGGATTGTGCTACTTGCGAAAGTTGCATGAACTACTGTTCCCATTTCCATGAAGGTTCAGCGGTCCCGGCTCTTTCCCGCATAATTATAGATCCAATGGAATTCGAATGGATGATGCACGAAAGGGAGCATTCTACGGTGAAGCGGACCGTCTGCCATCAGTGTCCGGGAATGGCACCGTGTATGGCGGTATGTAAAGTTACCAACGCGATATATCGGGATGATAAGACTGGAGCCGTGATTATTGACGAGGAGTTTTGCACCAACTGTAGACAATGTGAGAAGGCTTGTCCCTTTGATGCGGTTTGGTATTCAGTGGCGATAGACAAGATGCTAAAATGTGACCTGTGTGGTGGGGAGCCACAGTGCGTGGAGCTCTGCCCGGTATCGAGCTTGAAATATGAAAAAATCGCTTAAGAGTGTTGACTCTTTCCGCTGATATTTTAGTTATATCCGTCTCTAACAGCATGATAGGGGCTGTCCGTACCGGAGACGAGGAGGTAGAAAGTTTCGTGGAGATTGAGGTAAAGCTCTTCGCTTCTCTAAGAGATTATTTACCCGAGGGAAGTAGGGGATTTAGTGGTAAGATACGTTTAAGTAAGCCGGTGAGCGTTGCCGATGTTCTCAGTAATGAGCTGAGGATGACTGATGAGGTTATACAGTCTATTATGTTACTTATGGTTAATGATGCGCATGCTCAACCGGACCAGATTCTTTCTGATGGGGATGTTCTGACTGCTCTTCCAATTGTAACCGGAGGCTAGTGGAAGTAAGCTCTGGCTCCACTTAAAATACCTCATAAAATGTCTGCTCCTGTGAGTAGGCACCAGTCATTACTGGGTATGTCTGCTTATGCCCCAATATATTTGGCATAAAGTCCCCGTGCCAGTGACTTATCAGTTGTGTTCTTCACAATAGCCCGCCCGTCAGGGAAGATAACCATTTCTCGGGTATCGACTACTAAATTTAACATATACTCATTATAGTTGACCTTCCCTACCGCTTCGAGGCGGGTGGCGAGCTCCTTGAGCGAGAACTCGCCTAACGTAGGGTTTAGCACCTGTACTGCATTTTGGCCACAAAGTGCAACGGCTCTTACTCTGAGTATTCCCTCTAAAAACTCATATTTGCCGTGGCAGGCCGGGCAATCAGGACGGGGGCTGACTTTGATGCGGGTGAAGGTCCCATCCCAAACATCAATGACAATAAGATCCTGGTTGATTTCCTTGGCGCCAACTAATATCTTTATTGCCTCAGCAGCTTGCAAAGAACCAATAACGAAAGGAGCCGGGCCAATCACTCCTGCGGTCTCGCAAGTCAGGGGTGTTCCCATTCCAGCTGGGTTAGGCCTGATACATCGGAAGCAGGGGGGGGTACCGGGGATAATCGTCATGGTCATCCCGAAGGAGGATATCGCTCCCCCATAAATCCAGGGGATACTCTGCTTTAAGGCAGCATCGTTTAGGAGAGACCGGGTTTCAAAATTATCCAATCCATCCAGTACTAAATCCGCGTTGCGGATGAATGTTTCGATATTAGTGTGATTCACATCGGCGACAATACCTTCAATTTCAACTGAGGAATTAATCCTCTTCAGATGTTGAGTTGCTGCTATTGCCTTCGGTAACTGGTTCTTGATATCATCTTCATCGAATAGGATTTGTCGTTGTAAATTGTGATACTCAATAAAATCTCTATCTATAATGCTAATCTTACCCACACCGGCACGTACTAGGGAACTAGTAATCATAGTTCCCAGTGCCCCACAGCCAATTGTGACCACATAGCTACCGGACAATTTACCTTGTCCTTTCTTGCCTATACTGGGGAAGATTATTTGTCTTGAATATCGGTTAATCATAGGAATGGATTACCTCTTTCTACAGGGGGGTTTACGTGGCTAAGGCTTTTGCCAGTATCTTGTGCCTAGATATTTTTCGACCCATTCTTGCCTGGTGAGTTGTCCAATTAGTAGTCCATTTTTAAATAAATTGGTATACTTTTCATTTGCGGCACAGTTTGAGTCGCCCGAATAATTGGAGTTGACGTTGAAAGTAAGTTCAGGAAATTTGCTGGAAATATGATGGGCTAGGTCAATTAATAAATCCCATTCTTTTGAATTTGGTTGGTTGACCTCCATCCAACAATTAAACGGGGCATAATTTTCTGGTTCTAAAGAAAGCCTTATCTTCAAATCGTTTTCTGGTTTGATATTGTATTCTTCAATACCCAAATGATCTGGAAGTGACTTCTGAATATTAATTTCGGGACAAATCGTCTGGGTGCATTGGTAATAGTATTTCATAGCTTCAGTGGCGATTTTCTTAAGGATCTCAATGCCCACCGTTACGTCATCTTCTTTTAATACTTCTGTTCGAATGGTTAATCCAACGTAAGTGTTTGTCATAAAACCGTTGCCCCTCTCTCCTTCAAACTATAAAATAATATAGATAATTGCAGGTGGTTAGCTTCTTATTTTTTATTAAAATATTAAAATTAACTTCCTAACTTTTCATCGTGAGATCGCCTTCACCTGAAGACAATGGCTTAGTCTCGCCTGAAGAGCCTCTCCATTTCCTTGAGAAATTTTTCTATCTGAGGCGACAGCTGAGGCATTTCCTTTTTTTCCATCCCTGTCATCCGACTGTCATA
Organism: uncultured Dehalococcoidales bacterium; assembly: GCA_964342215.1. Classification (GTDB taxonomy): domain Bacteria; phylum Chloroflexota; class Dehalococcoidia; order Dehalococcoidales; family CAYFEZ01; genus CAYFEZ01. The sequence goes on from CAYFEZ010000032.1 coordinate 6,082, forward strand.
GTGTGCTTCCAGCTGCGTCACGATTTCTTTCACTTGGGCGTCGCTGTCCACCGCGTGGTCAATGTACTTGCGTTGTTGTTCAGCCTGGTGAACAACAATCTCATCTACAGGAAGACCGTACAGGGAGCCAAGTACTTCCATGAGCCGTACCTGTCCCATATAGTCCTCGTCTAGTTGGCTATATTGTGGCACATGTACCATTAGGGTTACTGTTTCAATGCCTAGTTTAGGTGCCCGCTGTGATATCAAGTAAGTAATAGTAGTAGGACCTTGGTAGTCGCTGGGCTGGATTCCAGCCTGCTTGAGCTCCTTTTCAGCAACTTTACCAATTCCGCCTCCGGTAACTATCAATGGTCTGGTATGGGGAACGAAGTCGTACATGCTCCCGAGTAAGTAATACCTTTTAACCCCTAGTTGCTTTAGGAGTCGTAACACCGAATCAACATATGTCTCTCCGAACATGTGGGGTTCCAAAAGGTGGAGAAAGATAAAGTCGTTTCCCGTTGTTCGTTTAGCGTAACTGACTAAACTGTTAGGGATTACTATTTGCCGTTTACCTTCCTTTAAGTGCATGGTGGGACGGTAGCGGGTAAAATCAAAGAAGTTACCTGGCCTTACTAGTTTTCCCAATTCTTTTGCCTTAAAGTGCGTCTCAAATCCGGAAAGCACTAGGCTACCTACGTTACCTACATCCACCCAGGGGCGGAGCATGGCTAGAGCGTGAGGTTCGTGGAGTTCAGGAAGTGGTTCATTAATTTCGAAAGCGCCGATTTTCATTCCACACCTTGTTTGCTGCTCGCGCTACTTCAACTCAATAATACCACAAAAGGGAGAATGGTTCTAATCCCTCAAAGCTCGAAACGGTAATTTGTTGTCTAAAGCAGACTTCTTGAGGTGCGATTATACGCTGGTCTAACAGAACGGGATAAGTCCTTACTTTGGTTGGTTATGATACTTCCTTAGTTCGGTTTGAAAAGGTGTCGGTAGGATAGCGATGACAGGGTTTGGTATAATATATAGGCAGGGTTAGAGCGGTGGTAAATCTGTTATAGCCCCCCGTCTACTTTTAGTGGATATCTTGCACGCATGTTCCATTATTTCTACACGCAGTGTCCAGTCTTTGGCATCATGTTGGTTACCCTGCTTGAGACGGAGTGTAGCGCGAATTATATAGTCGTGCTCGCCTTACTAGTGATGGTATGGATGGATGTTGGTAGTCCCTCTTTATCCTCCCTCGAGGAATGCGGACCTTAGCCAAGATAACCCTTCATGGTTGGGCCGATAGCAACTTCAGTAATTGATGCTTTTCGGAGTTGACTTCAATGCTGTGGTTCAGGAGATGTTAGTCCTGGTCGGGATCGCTGCAGCACTCCGCACTATAGCCATACGGAGCCTCTGTACCGGCTCTGTTGAGGGAGTCAGGTGCTACTCTTTAGGTAAGGGATAGTAATATAGTGTCAAATCAATCTTTGTCTAAGACGAAAGAGGGCAGCAATAGCGGCGCGATATCGAACGTCATCCCGGTAAGGCAGGTAATTGTGTTTCCAGCTTTTGTTGCCTCGTGTATCGGTAATGCCAATATAACACTCCAGGTTTTTCTTTCCCATAAGGCCCGTAGTGCTCAGCCCAAAGTCAGCCGAAAGTCTATCTTTTGCCGCCATGGCCATTCCCTCAGCTACCTCGGCACTGATGGAGCCGTATTGCTTGATAAGCTGAGCTGACACTCCACAGGTGACCTTTACTTCATCAGAACCAGCTATCAGACCACCACGATAATACTGTGAGCTACCGGCAGTATTGGTAATGATATTAGCTAAGAGTCCGCCAGTTCCGTCCTCCATTGTTGCTAGTGTCAAACCATTTTCACTGAGCCATTTACCAATCATTTCTCCCAGACTGTTTTCATCCTTTCCCCAAATATGCTTGGCGAGGGTTTCAGACAACTGCTTTTCCGCGGTTTCCAGTAGTTCCCAGGCATTTTCCCCGTGGGTAATTAGCCGGAGATGAATACCGTCTGGCTTAGCATAAATACCAAGGGAGGGATTAGTTGATTTGGAGAAAGGCATTACCAGCTCGGCTACTCTGGCTTCAGAGATACCAAAAGTCTTTAAGGTTCGGGAGAGAATTACCCTGCCGGGAAATATCGATTGGAGGCGAGGTTTAACCTCATTTTGCCACATTGGTTGTAGTTCTCGAGGAGGACCAGGTAGCGCCATGATAATTTTCCCATCCTTCTCTATGCACCAGCCAGGAGCAGTGCCTCGTGGGTTGGAAAGAGGCGTAGCCGAGGGAATGAGCATTGCTTGTTTAAGATTAGGGGTCGGCATCTCACTTCCCCTCCGGGAAAATATGGCCCGTAATTGTTTTTCTAATTCGGCATTGACGGACAGTTCCTCTCCTAAGATAGCAGCAATGCTCTCTCGAGTTAGGTCGTCTTCGGTGGGACCTAAGCCACCGCTGGTAAGGATGAGTACTGATCTCCTTAGCGCCTGCCGTAAAACTTGGCCTAGCTGCGCCTTGTTATCGCTCACCGTGGTTATGCGGCTAAGTTTAACCCCCAATAACGGTAATTGTGAGGCAAGGTATCTGGCATTAGTATCGGTAATTTCCCCTCGTAAAAGTTCGGTACCTATAGAAATAATCTCGGTTTTTTTTTGGTTGCCCATACGGCACTACCTTTTCTCTTAATGGAGCTATTATAGCGCAGAAAGTGTGTTAAAAGTAGAATGCCATAAACGGAACCGAGTTAATCACTTAAAGTGTTTATTACTGAGTTGTTCTATAGGATACAGCGATGAAGCTTTGCTCGCTTGACTATAGCGGTAATTATGTCATAATCTTTGCTTATTCGGGCTTAAAAGATTTTAATTATAATGGAAGGCGGTACCAAGATGGCAGTAGATTTGAGTGTAAATTGTGGCGGTATCAAAATAAAAGATCCGATTATAGGTGTTTCGAGTTCGGTAACATAATCTCTCGAAAACGGCTAGAGGGGTGGTAATTATGGTGCTGCCGGATTACTTCTGGGGACCTTTTTTTGGAAACTAACGGGCTGTTTCAAACAGCCATAAAGCGTACCGTGGCGTACTAGAACTGAGGCGGTATTTCGAGAACCCCCCTGATTGTGAGTATGGGAAGGAAGTTATCGGTTGGAAATTTTCCCGCTAAGTGAACTGTCCGAGCATGTATAAAACTAGGAGGAAAGATAATGAAAAGCGGTAGAGAAGTTGCTATTCTGGGGATAGGAATGCACCCATGGGGGGTGTTTCCCGAAAAGGATTTCACTGAATTAGGGGTATATGCCATCGGTGAGGCTCTTAAAGATGCTGGAATGAATTGGAGAGATATACAGTTTATGGGTTGCGGAATTGACCAATGGCGTGGTACCTCCGGGCTTTATTCGGGTAATGAGATCGCTTTTCGCTTGGGTGAGACTGGAATACCCATTATTAATGTGTCAAATGCTTGCGCTACCAGTGTGTATACTTTGAAGACAGTTTGTGACCAGATCAGGTTGGGGGATTGCGATGTCGGTATTGCGGTGGGTGCGGGTAAGTCACCCGGGGGTATGTTTCCGTTGCTCGCCCCAGCGACTCCCGTTCCGGTCGATATACAGGTGCTAAGTTGGGAGATAGGGCTGCCTAATCCTGCTTTCTGGGCGATGTATATGATGCGACGGATAAAGGAATATGGTGATA
>CAYFEZ010000033.1:0-9608 GCA_964342215.1 uncultured Dehalococcoidales bacterium
CTCTAGTTGAAACTCCTTTTCAGATGAGGGAGATGGTAGTTAAAGCTACATCGCAGGCCGATGTCTTGGTTATGGCGGCGGCGGTAGCTGACTATCAACCGAAGAGTACCGCTACCGCTAAGATCAAGAAGAAAGCCTTGAGTCTGAGCCTAGAGTTGGTAAGAACCCCGGACATTCTGGCTGATGCAAAAGGTGATTTCGTTAAGGTCGGTTTTGCCGCGGAAAGTGAGGATATAGTAGCCAACGCTAGACAGAAATTGGAGCAGAAGCAACTTTGCCTTGTGGCAGCTAATGATATTACAGAACCCAGTAGTGGTTTTGGATCTGATACTAATAAAGTGACTCTAATTAGTAGGGATGGCAAGATAGATAACTTGCCCCTACTTTCTAAAAGAGAGGTGGCTGACGAGATATTGGATAGGGTGGTGGTGCTGTTAGGCAAGAAAACTGGGAGGAATAGTGGTTGACAAACCAACCTGGAAGGGCATTAGGAAATGCTATTATTGCCAATTGAAACTTAAAAAAGAGAGTCGACGAGCAGCAAAAATTCGAATTATGGCTTTAGCATATTATTGATAAATTGGTCTGGACCACTTGTCGCTTTAGGGTAGGGGATAATTGTGGTCTCGTATGGAAGGGAGAACCCACGTCGAGAACGTTTCCTTGAATTTCTCCCAGTTAATGAAAACTGGTCACAATGGCTAAGTTCTCCTATAAGTGGGTAATATTCTCGATCGCCATAGGGGCAGCATCAATATGTTTAAGGTTGTTTATATGACAGAAGAACATTCCGGCTTGATTGCTTATGAGGCATTAGATAAAGACGTATTGAAAACAAGGTTAAACAACAATGAAGAGGTCTTTAAGTGCTTCAAAGCGATGCCTGAGGAGAAGTTGAGCGTATAGTTGAATAATGTTATGTGAACGGAGATCTGCCTAAATTGGTTTACGTCTACGTTGGTGAGGTGAAATCTTTACTAAATTGACTGGATCAAATACTAACAGAGATATCGTCTGAGCAAAATGCGTTGATGCATACATTCAAGACTGTCTGTATTGAGGATACTATTGAAACACCCAGGGTTCCGGCATCATTGTCTATGGAGAATTCAGAGATATTTCAACTGTGATGGTGAGCGGTTGTAAACTAGAGCGGTAAGAGGAGACTATGGCTGAAATACCTACCATTAAAGATGAAATGCCCAAAGCCTATGAACCGGGGAAGGTGGAACAGAAGTGGTATCAGTTATGGCTGGATAAGGGCTATTTCCAGCCCAAGATAGACCCGGAAAAGAAGCCTTTTGTCATCATTATGCCACCGCCCAATGTTACGGGTGAGCTTCATCTGGGGCATGCTCTAACTGCTACCCTGGAGGATATCATGGCGCGGTGGCATCGGATGATGGGTGAGCCGACATTATGGCTGCCAGGTGTCGACCATGCGGGCATCGCTGCTCAGGTGGTAGTGGAGCAACTTCTTGCGGAAGAAGGGCTAGACCGTCACCAGTTGGGTAGAGATAAATTCTTGGAGAGAATGAGACAGTGGGCAGAGAAATGTCGCCAGACTATAGCTAGGCAAAACCAGCGGTTGGGTGCTTCCTGTGATTGGTCCCGGGAGTGCTTTACCCTTGATGAGGGGCCGAGTCGAGCGGTGCGTGTTGCCTTTGTTCGCTTATACGATAAAGGGTTAATCTACCGCGGGGAACGGATTATCAACTGGTGCCCGCGCTGCGCCACTGCTCTCTCCGACCTAGAGGTAGCCCATAAGGAAATACAGGGAGACTTCTATTATGTACGTTACCCTCTGGAGGGAAATGACCGGAATTATATTACAGTAGCTACTACTCGACCAGAGACCATACTCGGTGATACCGCTGTGGCTGTTAACCCGAAGGATGAACGGTTCAAGACTATGCTTGGTCGAAAGGTCATTCTGCCCGTCGTGAAGAGGAAAATACCAATAATAGCTGATGAAGCGGTTGACCCTAGCTTCGGTACGGGAGCGGTTAAAATTACTCCGGCCCACGATCAGGTGGATTTTGACGTGGCCCAGCGTCAGGGATTGCCACTGTTAAACATACTAAATCCGGATACAACTATGAATGAAAATGCTGGACCCTACGCGGGACTCGACCGCTTTGCTTGTCGTGAGGCTATACTGGTCGACTTGGAAAAAGACGGGTTGCTGGCGAAGGTTGAGCCTTACACCCACTCAGTAGGACACTGCGACCGGTGCCGAACTGTTATTGAACCGATAGCCAGTAAACAATGGTTTATTAAGACGGCTTCTTTAGCTAAACAGGCGGGTGTGGCGGTCACTAGCGGGCGCATCACCATTATTCCCGAGCGCTTTACCAAGGTCTATATTAACTGGATGGAGAACATTCGTGATTGGTGTATCAGCCGTCAGTTATGGTGGGGACATCGAATTCCGGTGTGGTATTGCCAGCACTGTGGTGAGCTAACAGTAACTATTGAGGATGCTAAATCCTGCAGTCACTGTGGTTCAGCGAGTATAAAACAAGACTCTGATGTGCTAGACACTTGGTTTAGTTCAGCGTTATGGCCGCACTCTGCATTGGGTTGGCCTGAAGATACTCCGGAACTGCGATACTTTTATCCGACCACAGTAATGGAGACCGGTTATGACATCCTCTTCTTTTGGGTAGCCAGAATGATAATGATGGGTCTGGAGGATACTGGAGATATCCCTTTCCACACTGTTTACCTGCACGGATTGATACGGGACGAAAAGGGAGAGAAGATGAGTAAGATTAAGGGTAACGTGCTTAATCCGATTAACATACTGGAGAAATACGGCACCGATGCCCTTCGCTTTGCTTTATCCATGGGAACACCACCAGGGAATGATCTTAAGCTAACCTCATCAAGGTTGGAATCCGGGCGTAATTTTGCCAATAAACTGTGGAATGCTACCCGATTTGTCATTGGAAGCATTGAACCAGATAATACCGATTTGCGAATTCAATGGAGCCGTCTTCCAATGGAAGACCGCTGGATTCTGAGTCGTCTGAGTCGTACTCTATACAGCGTGACCAGTTTGATGAGAGGTTACCAGTTTGGCGAGGCACAAAGGCAAATCCACGATTTTCTGTGGGGTGAATTTTGTGATTGGTATATAGAGTTTGCCAAGATTCGTCTTAATTCTACCACTAAGGAAGGGTTGTCACCCATTCCGGTTCTAGTTTATGTTTTGGAGACCTCACTCCGTCTCTTGCATCCCTACATGCCATTTGTCACTGAAGAGTTATGGCAAAACTTGAGTATCCGCTTGCCTTCGCACGGGAAGGTGGCGGAATCGATAATGATAGCGGCTTACCCTGATACTGAGACTCCGGTAATTGATTTCCAGGCAGAGCTCGTTATAGAATCTATAATTGAAATAATACGTTCTATCCGTAATACCCGTGCTCAATATAAAGTGGAAAGTACTAGGTGGGTTGAGTCACGAATCTATGCTGGCGAGCTTGCTTCAGCTATCACTAACTATTCCCAAACTATCCAGACGTTGGCTCGGACAAGTCCCGTTACTTTCCCGGATGGACGGTGGGAGGGTTTACCAAGTGAAAACACGGTGGTGTCAGTGCTTAAAGACACCGAGGTGGTCATACCTATGAAAAGTATGGTTAATGTGGAAGTTGAGAGGAAACGGCTGCAGGATGAGATAGAACAAAGCCAGGCTGGAGTAGCTCGACTTGAAGTCAGGCTCAATGATCAGGCTTTTCTAAACAAGGCACCGGCGACAGTTATTGATAAAGAACGCCAGAAACTCCACACCCTTACTGATAAATTGGAAAGACTCAAACAAAAGAACCTTAATTTTTGAGGAGGGGAAAATGTACGAAAGGATACTTATTCCTTTGGACGGTTCTAGAGAAGGTGAGTCTGCTGTGTCCTATGTTGAAGGATTGGTTTCTAAGTTGGCACAGGGGATAACGGCAGAAATTACCCTTTTGCAGATAGTATCATCGCTAGTTCACAATGTTGTTGGGGGGGGAGTAAGTGCTCGAATTCCCTTTACTGAGCAGGAGATAGAGCAAATCCAGAAGAAAGCTATAGACTACTTAGAGAAAACGGGAGAAGGTTTGAGAAATAAAGGAGCTATTGTGAAGACTAAAGTGGGCATCGGTGTTGTTGCTGATGCTATTACTAAAGCCGCTGATGAAGCTAATGTTGACTTGATTGCTATGTCAACTCATGGACGGTCGGGTATTAATCGGTGGGCCTTCGGCAGTGTTACTGACCGGGTATTACGGGGAGGAAGTAAGCCCATGCTCGTAGTAAGAGCATCTAAGGAAGCGACATCAACATAGTCGCCGGACCTGGGTGAGGGGGGACACCCTCTCTCTGAGCATACCCTTTTGCTTGTTCCCTAAAGACGAGGGTGGCTTTCTAGGTAGTAAAGTGTAAAATAACGGGTACTGTTTGACATTGTTTCTCGGTATCAGATATACTTACACTAAGCGCTTGTAGGTAATAGGATTCGTTAACGCTGAGACTCCCCATAAAAGGTACTCAGCTTTAATTGTGCCAAAAACAAAGGTTCCGATGAAGATAGCAATTAGTGGTAAAGGAGGGGTAGGGAAGACCTTATTAACTGCTCTTCTCTCCAAAACATTCGCTGCACAGAGCTATTCAGTGATTGCGATTGATGCTGACCCAGATGCCAATCTGGCTGCTACTCTCAGTTTTCCCAATCATGATAAGATAACCCCCATAGCTGAGATGATGGATCTTATTGAGGGAAGAACCGGCACACAGCCCGGTAAGACAGCACCATTCTTCAAGTTGAACCCGAAGGTTGATGATATACCGGAAAAATATGCAGTAAAGCATGATGGCGTCAGGCTCATGATGATGGGGAGATTGAAGAAAGGTGGTGCGGGTTGTTATTGCCCTGAGAATGCCTTGCTGCAAGCTTTACTGGCTCACTTATTGGTGGCCAGAGATGAAATAGTGATTTTAGATATGGAAGCTGGAATAGAGCATCTAGGACGGGGTACCGCCAGTGCGGTAGATAAACTGATTGTGGTGGTGGAGCCAGGTAGACGAAGTATCGAAACCGCTTGCCAAATTGATAAGTTGGCTAAAGAGTTAGGCTTACATAATATTGCTGTGGTGGGGAATAAGGTTCGGAACCAATCGGATAGAGATTTCCTCATTTCCAGTCTACCAGAGTTTAAATTCCTCGGTTTTATCTCCTACGACCAAGCCATAGTAGAAGCTGACCTTGCCCGGCTTCCCATTCTTGATTCTAGCCGGCTGGTTACTCGTGAAGTGAGAAGTATCTATGAGGCTTTGGTATCAGCTAATTGAGTTTATACGGAAATTGGTAAAGTGGGTTTTAGCGGGGGGTCACCCGTAATTAAAAATAAAAGGAGGTTCCTGTGGCTTACGATGCGGTAAAGATGAAGGATTGGCAGATTTCGGAGGCAGCGGAAGTGAATATGCCCATCCCGGATGAGTGGCGGGAGAGACTGAATCTGGAAAAGGACGAAATCATTGCCTACGGTAAAATAGCTAAGCTCGATTTCCTAAGGATAATTGACCGCTTAAAGGACAAACCTGACGGCAAGTATATTGAGGTGACCGCTATCACCCCCACGCCGCTGGGTGAGGGGAAAAGCACGACTTCATGCGGTCTGATTGAAGGTTTGGGAAAGCGAGGACTGAATGTAGGGGGGTGTCTCCGTCAGCCTTCGGGGGGGCCTACCATGAATATCAAAGGAACGGCTGCCGGTGGTGGCAATGCACTGCTGATTCCATTGACCGAGTTTTCCATGGGACTTACCGGTGATATTAATGATATCATGAATGCTCATAATCTAGCTATGGTAGCACTTACCGCTAGGATGCAGCATGAACGTAATTATAATGACGAGCAACTCGCTCGACTTACCCGTATGCGCCGTCTGGATGTTGACCCCACTAGGGTGGAAATGGGATGGATTATGGACTTTTGTGCCCAGAGCCTTCGTAACATTATTATCGGCATTGGCGGGCGTACGGATGGGTTTCTGATGCAGTCTAAGTTTGGTATCGCGGTTGGGTCTGAGCTTATGGCAATGCTGTCCATTGCCCGAGATTTAGCTGATCTGCGGGAGAGAATGGATAACATTACGGTGGCCTATGATAAGAAGGGTAATCCGGTAACTACAGGTGACCTCGGAGTAGGTGGTGCTATGACAGCTTGGATGCGTAATACAATTAACCCCACTCTGTGTTCCACCGTGGAATATCAGCCGGTAATGGTGCACGCTGGACCATTCGCCAATATTGCTGTGGGGCAGTCCTCCATCATCGCCGATCGTATCGGCCTGAAGATGTTTGATTATCATGTTACTGAGAGTGGTTTTGCCGCTGATATTGGTTTTGAAAAATTTTGGAATGTTAAGTGCCGTTACAGTGGACTTAAGCCGCATGTTTCAGTGCTGACTACCACTATTCGAGCTTTAAAAATGCATGGTGGTGGTCCCAAGGTGGTGGCTGGTCTACCCTTACCTGATGCTTATATTAAAGAAGACCTAGGACTGGTGGAGAAAGGTCTCCCCAATATGTTGCACCTTATTAATGTCATTAGAACATCTGGTATCAATCCGGTGGTGTGCATTAATTGTTTCCATACGGATACTAAGGATGAGATTGCTATAGTTAGAAAGGCAGCTGAGGCTGCCGGGGCGCGTTGTGCCGTGTCTACCCACTGGGCTGATGGTGGCGATGGTGCGTTGGAGCTGGCTGATGCGGTTAAGGATGCCTGTGAAGACAGTAACGACTTTAAATTCCTATATCCTATGGAGATGAAGCTGCGGGAGCGGGTGGAGAACGTGGCTAAGGTGGTTTATGGGGCTGATGGTGTGGCTTGGACTCCTGAGGCTGAGGTAAAGGCAAAGGCATTTGAGGCCGATGCTAAATATGATGAGTACGCTACGATGATGGTTAAGTCTCACCTCTCCCTCACTCATGACCCATCCATTAAGGGTGTCCCTAAGGGGTGGACTTTACCTATCCGTGATGTACTGGTTTATTCCGGTGCGAAATTTCTCTGTCCCTGCGCTGGAGCTATCAGTCTGATGCCAGGAACCTCGTCCGACCCGGCTTTTAAAAAGGTTGATGTAGATGTAGATACTGGGAAGGTTAGTGGGTTGTTTTAGTAGTGCATATAAATTAATGCGGAGGATAGCAGTTTGAGTTATAATATTGCCGTTGCCGGAAAAGGTGGTACTGGAAAGACATCAATAGCTAGTCTGATTATTCGGTACCTGAAAAAGAATAACACTGGGTCAATTCTGGCGGTTGATGCTGACCCTAATGCTAACCTAGGGGGTGGTTTAGGGCTTGACCTAAAACGGACCGTTGGCTCGATAATTACTGATTTCCATGGAGAGAAAATAAACATACCGGCGGGAATGACCAAAGAGGCTTATCTGGACTATAAATTGAATGAGGTTATCGTTGAAAGTGGAGGGCTTGACTTATTGACCATGGGTAGGGGAGAGGGACCGGATTGCTATTGTTACCCTAACCTTATCTTGAGGAAATTTGTCGATAGTTTGTCCGGTAATTATGCCTATATGATTATGGATAATGAGGCGGGCATGGAGCATTTGAGTCGCAGAACTACCCAGAATATTGATGAACTTTTGATAGTTTCCGACCATTCGATAAAAGGTATCCGGACGGTTGCTCGCATAAAAGACTTAGTCACTGAACTTAAACTGGTAGTAAAGAGGCAATCGGTGTTAATTAACTTTGCCCCTGTTAAGTTGGCTCCCCTCGTTGTTGAGGAACTGGAGAGACTGGGCATTAAGTCTATAGTTACTATACCTAAAGACGAGGAAATATATGAGTATGACCTAAAGCTAAAATCGTTACTGGACCTTCCGGATACATCTAAGGCAGTGAAGGCAGTGGGGGATATGATGGCTAATCTGCTCGATAAAAAAGAGAGGACTTTGTCTCGCTAAACTCTATATAAGGGGGCCAAAATGTCGGCACATATTATTAGTGGTACCGAGATTGCCAAACAGATTCGCGAGGAATTGAAACAGGAAATCGCCCAATTGAGGGAGAGGCATAATCTAATGCCTGGTTTAGCCACTGTATTGGTGGGGGAGGATCCGGCGTCTCAGGTTTATGTTGGCCAGAAGGAGAAGGCGTGTGAAGCTCTGGGTGTCTATTCAGATAGGCACAACTTATCGTCTAACATTAGTGAGGTAGAATTACTTACCTTAGTTGACCAGCTAAATAAAGACCCTAAGATTCATGGTATTTTGGTCCAATTACCCCTGCCTAAGCATTTTAATGAAACTGAAGTCCTTTATGCTATTGACCCTAAAAAGGATGTGGATGGTTTTCACCCAATAAATGTGGGTAAATTAATGATTGGCGAGCCGGATTATATACCGTGTACTCCTCATGGTATTTGGCAGCTCTTAATCCGCTCTGGTGTACAGGTAGAGGGGGCAGAGGTGGTGGTGTTGGGCAGAAGTAATATTGTAGGTAAGCCTATAGCTAATATCCTACTGCAAAAGCAGAAGGGAGCTAATGCTACCGTTACGGTTTGCCATACTGGTACTCGGGATATGGCTATTCATACTCGGCGGGCGGAGATCCTAATTGTGGCGGCGGGGAAACCAAAGGCGGTTACTGCCGATATGGTTAAGGAAGGGGTAGTAGTTATTGATGTTGGCGTTAACCGAGTCGGGATGAGCGAATCAGGTAAGGCTATCTTAGCGGGAGACGTGGATTTTGATGCGGTTAAGGAGAAGGCTAAAGCCATTACTCCAGTGCCCGGTGGGGTGGGACCAATGACCATAACTATGCTTATGCTAAATACGGTAAAAGCAGCCAAACTGGCGGCTGGTCTGGCCTGAGAAAGGATGATTTAATTATGGACTATAAAGTAGAGACAATGAGTGCTCCCGGTCGGGAGAAGGTGGAGGTGTTGGGCGAGACATACGAAAAAGGTAAGCCCGAAGGTGGGGAAATGGGGAGATGGAGGCAGAAACTAGGAAGTCGGGAGGATAAGATCAAGTATTTACAAACTGCGGAGAGGTACTGGTACAGTGAGGAGTGGTATGGCAGTGAAAAAAGGAAGAATCCGGCTTAGGTAAGGGGTAAAAAATGACTTTTGAAATTCCCAAGACAGTATATAGCGGTAAAATTAAAGAGGTGGTGCTTGGCAAAGGAGATAAAGAGGTCACCGTTGGGGGAGAAACAGCCTATCCCTTTTATCTATTTGAAGGGGAAATGCCTAACCTGCCTAAAATAGCCATGGAGGTCTTTGATTCCCCACCCGAGGATTGGGCTGAGGCAGCTTTAGAGCCTTTTGCAGGGGTGACCGATGATCCGGTTGCCTGGGCAAAGAAATGCGTTGCCGACTATGGGGCGAAAATGATTGCTTTGCAACTGGTGAGTACGGACCCTAATGGGCTTGACCGGGGGGCTGATGAAGCTGCAGAGGTGGTCAAGAAGGTGGCTGATGCTATTGATGTGCCTTTAATTGTTTGGGGAACAGCTAATCATGAAAAGGATACGGATGTTTTAAGAAAAGTAGCTGAAGTCTGCCAGGGAAAGAACCTGATAAT
>CAYFEZ010000034.1:0-9385 GCA_964342215.1 uncultured Dehalococcoidales bacterium
CCAGCTACCCGTTCCAGAAGACCCAGGATTTCTCTGAAGGTAAGGTTCCTACTACCCAAGATATACCTCTCACCCAGGCGGCCTTTTTCCAGAGCCAGAATATGCCCTTTAGCGACATCTTCGACATCAACTAGGTTCAATCCAGTATTAATATAGGCAGGCAGTCGGCGATTCAGAAAATCGACAACTAACTTACCCGTGGGCGTCGGCTTAACGTCAAGCGGTCCAACCGGTGTGGTTGGATTAACCACCACCACCGGCAATCCCTCCTTGCACATCCCTAAGACAAGCCTCTCTGCCATGCATTTCGATTTCTTATAATGACCGGGCAACTCGCTAAGGCTTACCTCCCCTTTCTCAGTACCGAGGATACCATTCTGACTGATTCCTATGGTAGATTCGGTGCTGGTGTAAACGATTTTCTTCATTCCCTTTTTCTGAACCGCCGCCAGAATGTTTTCCGTACCTTTCACATTCGTTTCATAGATAGCCTTAGGATCGGAGGTCCAAAACGTATAGGAGGCCGCGACATGAAAAAGTACATCGCAACCGTCAACAGCTTTATCCAGGGATACCCGATCCTTCAAGTCCCCATAGGCCACTTCTATATCAAGACCTTCTATGTTTCGGCGGACGCTTCCCTCTCTCACCAAGGCTTTTACTGAATAACCCTGCTTGAGAAGCTCACGTACTAAATTTCCGCCAATAAATCCGGTTGCTCCGGTAACCAGTACTTTCATCTGGCTATACTCGTTTTTTTTCATAGCCTAACGACCAGATAATCAACCAAGGTAGTCAGGCTCTTCCTTGCCTGTCGAGTACTCTGGTAAAGGGTAAACAACTTCAACAGGTGTTGAGGACGTGGCAGAAAATAGAGCGCCGCCCTTTGCCATCGCCACCTACCATCAGAATCAAGAATTTGGTCAAAAGGGGGAATACCATCCTGCATTGCATCGGACAGAGCACGAATAGCCAGAAAGGGAACCTTTCTGGCTAAAGCAATTCGGGCAATCCAGTAACTCTCCATATCGACCACATCAGCGTGGAAAGCCTGACCCAACGCACATTTTGCCTCTGGTCTGGAGACTAACTGCGGCACCGTTACACTTGTTCCCGGGCGTAACCTAGCCACTTCTCTCTCCAAAGCCGGTAATGATAGAGAGACTAAACTGGCATCAGAGTGGTAAGGGTTTCCTAGCTCGGCTTCTCCATTTGTCTGCCCATTACCACAGTACAGTGTGGAGCAGAGAATGATATCACCAACCCTTAATCCTTCGGTTAAAGCTCCGCCAAAACCGAAGGAAATCAGGGCAGTAATGGGGTAATGCTCCAGAATAAACTCGGTTGCTCTCTCGACTCGCTCCCTACCGCACCCAGTTTGCACTAACAAGATTGCCTTATTTCCGTATTTACCCCGGTACATATGGTAACCCCGCTGCGTAATAGTCTCCTCCAGAACCATACTCCTCCGCAGACCCTTGATTTCTTCTTTCAATGCACCAAGTAAAGCTAACATCTCGCCTCTTTAGCTAGTAAAGAAATTCCACCTGACGGTTCGCCACAGATTAGGTAAGCTCTTACCAACCTCACCTACGGCACTGCCCTCAAAACCACAATGAACCATACAGTTAGTGCAACGAGGGTCATTACCAACGCCATACTTCTCCCATAAAGTCTCCTCCATTAGCTCACGGAAAGACTGGCAGTGCCCGTCGGTGATGAGATAACAGGGTCTCTTCCACCCTTTGGGATTCCGTGTCGGCGTACTCCACGGCGTACACACCAATTCTCTTTTTCCCGCCAGAAATTCCAAGTACATGGGGGTGTTGTAGAACCGAAACCGCTTACGTAGCTCGTATATCGGCTGAAAAAGAGCAACGGCTTCTTTACGGGAAAGAAAAACATCGCCACCCACTGCTTCATAGCCGAAGGCAGGAGACACCATGATGCCATCGACCGCTATTTGGGAGAACAAAGCAAAAAGTTGCTCTATTTCTTTAAGATTCGCTCCCTTGTAAACTGTAGTATTAATAAACACCCGAAAGTTGGCCTTCTTGGCTGCTTTTATCCCAGCAATAGCTGTCTCAAAGACACCGATCCGCCCGGCGAATTTATCATGAGACTCAGCCAAGCTATCAAGGTGCAGAACAAAACTCATATACGGGCTGGGCTTAAATTTTCCCAGAGAGGCTTCCAACAGTAACCCGTTGGTACAGAGATGCATAAACCGTTTTCTGGCGATAATCCCTTGGGTAATTTGCTCAATACCGGGGTGGAGCAGTGGTTCGCCACCAGTAATACTGACCACCGGCGCCCCCGATTCGTCAACCGCCGCCAAACATTCATTGGCAGAGAGCGACTGATTGAGGATGTCATGGTACTCCCTAATCCGCCCACAACCAGCACAAGCTAAATTACAACGGAAAGTAGGCTCAAGCATCAATACCATAGGGAATCGTTTTCTACCTTTAAGCTTATTCCCGATTAAGTATTTGCCTAAGGACAACGAAAGTTGCCAGGAGAAGCCCATGTCAACCCCCCGATTTTCTTTGCAATAAGGGTGAATTCTTGAGTTCCTCCACACTAGTAGCTCCAAGGCAAAACATGGCCAGTCTCAACTCCTCAATAATTTCGTTTTACTAGAAAATAGATTAGTTCCTCAAGGTCCTGTTTCCTGGATGGCACCAGCTCTAGCTTCTTTATTCCGGCCAAAGCCTCATTACAATATTTTTCAACTACCCGCTGTGTCTGGCGTTGAGCTCCAGTAGCATCGAGAATGCTCAAAACAACGGCCACCCCATCGTCATTAAATGCTCCATTTTGGTAAACGTTCACCAATTCTCTTCTCAACCCATCATTACCATTCTCCAGAGCATACACAATGGGCAACGTTTTTTTCCGGCGCCGAATGTCACCTCCCAACGGCTTGCCGGTCTTTACTTCATCACCCCAAATCCCAAGGATGTCATCTCTAACCTGAAAAGCCAGCCCCAGATTTCGGCCGATGTCACGTAAACCGATTATCACTGACTCATCGTCGGTACCAAGTAAAGCTCCGATCTCCAGCGAGCTGGCTATAAGCATGGCTGTTTTCTTCTCTATCATTTCCATATAATCGTTCACGCCAATATCAAGACGGCTTTCATAGCTAATATCAAGATACTGTCCCTCAATTAATCGGAGACTGCTTTCATCAATGAGTTGCTGGGCACACAATTGCTTTTGTAGAGAGACACCGTACTCCTTAAGTCGCGACAATGCCATGCTGGCTAGGGTGCGCATTGCCGATCCAGCATTTATCGCCTGTGGCTTGCCCCATATACACCAGACGGTAGGATTATGGCGCCGTTCCCGGTCATCATCCTGAATATCGTCGTGAATCAGGGAAAAGTTGTGAACCAACTCGACGGCTGCCGCCACCGGTAACGCTCGGGAATAATCTCCTCCCACCACTTCGCAGGCGAGCAGGCATAGAGTAGGGCGCAGTGCCTTACCCGACGAATTTTGTCGAGAGCTTCCCTGCTCATCTATCCACCCAAAGTGGTATCGCATCATGTTATAGAGAGGCGACTGCCGTCCAGCCAATACCGACTTCAACTCAACATCAATCTCGGTGCGGTACTTCCCGAAGATTGCCGGTAACTTCATCGGCTAATTTCCTCCCGCTGCCGAGCAGACGCCCCAACAGCAAGCTCAGGAAACAAATTCTTGACGCGCCGGACTATACCATCGGCATCAAGATCAAAAATAGAACGTAATAATCCCTGAGTACCGTGTTCGATAAACTTATCGGGCAAGCCAAGGCACTCCACCCTTACACCAGCTAATTTGGAGTTCACCAGCAGCTCCAAAACAGCACTACCAAAACCCCCAGCGAGTGCATTCTCCTCAACCGTTAAAAGTTTCTTGGTTCTAGTAGCCAGTTCCAGCACAAGCTCCGCGTCCAGAGGCTTAGCAAAACGGGCATTAGCCACGGCGCACTGAATGCCTTCCTCGGCCAGTTGCTTGGCGGCGGCAAGAGTGGGGTACACTGTGGAACCGATGGCTAAAATAGCCAAGTCTTGGCCATCTCTGAGTATCTCTCCCTTACCCAGAAACAATTGCTGCAAATCAGGGTCGATGGACACCCCCTCACCACTACCCCTTGGATAGCGAACCGCCATCGGCTGCCCGGTATTTACCGCAGTAAAAAGTAAGTGCCGAAGCTCATTCTCATCCTTAGGAGCAGCCACAATAATATTAGGGATGGTGCGCAGATAAGCAATATCGAAAGAACCTTGATGTGTCTTGCCATCGTCACCGACAATACCTGCTCGGTCAATAGCAAAGACTACGGGTAGATCCTGCAGGCAAACGTCGTGGATAATTTGGTCGTACGCCCGCTGCAAGAAAGTGGAGTAGATGCCCACAATAGGGATAAAACCCTGGGTAGCCAGGCCGGCAGCCAGTGTTACGGCATGCTGCTCGCAGATGCCAACATCAAAAACACGGTCGGGAAAAGCGTGAGCAACCGCAGCCAGTCCGGTTCCATCAAGCATAGCGGCGGTAATAGCCACCACCCTATCATTATCCTGCATCAGTTGGAGGACAGTTTGAGTAAAGACTTGGCTATAGGCTAGAGCACTACTCCCCTCAACATTATTAGGCGACACACCATGAAATTCAGTAGCATTATCCTCAGCGGCGGCATAGCCTTTCCCTTTCTTAGTAACCACATGAATGAGTGTCGGCCTAGATTCGAAACCACGCGCTCGGCTCAGCGCTGCCTCTAGCTCTTTAATATTATGACCATCCACCGGCCCCAGATAAATAAAGCCAAGTTCCTGCCAGAATGCGTTAGAGAGAAGGGAATTCTCAAACTGACCTTTAATACGTTTGCTGAAAGCCCAGACCGATTCGCCGAAAGGTAATCGAGTAATCGCCTTCCGCGCTTCCTTTTTGGCAAATTCGTACTTTGGGTTAAATCTCACCTGGTTAAGCAGTCGGGAAACCGCCCCAATACTGGGGGAGATGGCCATTCCATTATCGTTTAGGACCACAGTTAGGTTTGTACCTAGATGTCCCGTATGGTTAATCGCCTCAAGAGCCATCCCAACACCCAAAGCACCGTCACCAATAACGGCCACCACCTGATAGTTCATCTCAGTCAGGTCTCGGGCTAATGCCATACCCAGGGCGGCAGAGACAGAGGTGCCGGCATGCCCCACTCCAAAAGCATCATGTGGACTCTCGGTACGGACGGGAAAACCGGATAATCCATGGTGCTGACGAAGCGTAGAAAAACGTTCACGGCGCCCAGTCAGCAGCTTATGGGCATAGCTTTGGTGGCCCACATCCCACACTATCCTGTCTTCCGGACTATTGAAGGTACGGTGCAAGGCTATAGTTAACTCAACAGTACCGAGACTAGAGGCGAGATGTCCCCCGTTTAGAGACACCGTACTGATTAACTCATCCCGTATCTCAGCAGCGAGTTGCACAAGCTCCGGGTAGGTCATCTTTTTTAAGTCGGCGGGCGAACGTACCCCACCTAAAACATTAGGCACCGGCTATTCCCCCCTTTTTAATCCATAACCTAGACAACCAATAGCATATAATAACGGTCTTTATAAAACAACTTCCAGGACGTCAACGGCGTCTCCACACGCCACCCCCGAGGCCGTTACCCTAGTCATAGCCTGGAATGGTCTGCCTAACCCCGACAACGATAGCGTGGTCAACAATGCAGACGTGAGCCATCAACCTCCAGAAAACAGCTGATGGCCTTGGCTCAGTGGGCTAGGATAAACCTCTACGGCTATGGTCTGGTGGATGCCGAAGAAGCTGCTGTACTTACCGACCGCTTCTTACCTGAACCACCCTTTATAGCGGGCAATACCACCCGGAACAACACCGAAATCAACCTCAGCGTTATGGTTTATTCTACCTGCCGGGTATGACGGAGGGGGTAGCTGAGAATACCATACTGCGCACCAATAACGTTGTGCATAGGTTTCCGGTACGCCTCAGGCCAGTGGTATCCCTGCTTAATCAGGGATACTATCTGCTTTCCCAGTTCCTCCGAACTCCTCATAGCGTAATCGTCTTTTTTTACCTCGCCTTTCTTGGAAGCAAAGCCCTTGGCATGGTCAGCCGGAAACATATGACAATGCTGGATTATACTTGTGAATTCAGCCCGCACCTGTTCATTCCCGCTAGAACTAGCCACACTTAGCACACCGGCAACCTTGTCCACCAACGCCGATTGGTTGTACAGGGAATACAAGCGGTCCATAACAATCTTGGCCTGGGCAGTGGCAAAACCAAAATAAGAGGGCGAGCCAAAGATAAGGCCATCAGCAGCCACAATCTTACCGTATAGTTCCGGCATATCATCATTTATGTGACACGCAACCCTTTCCCTAGTACAAATATCGCAGCCGTCACAGGGCTTAAGGTCTTTTCCTACCGCTGTCCAGAGCTCAGTTTCTGCCCCAAGGCTACGTGCCCCGGTCAGTGCAGTCTCCATCATTATCTCCGTATTTCCCTGCTTCCTGGGGCTGCATACAATACCCAGAACTTTCATAAGTATACCTCCTAAAAAAACAGAACTTTGCCAGCGAAGTTTAGCATTCGCTGAGAGCTGCCGTCAATATATAACTTGTTACGAAACTCCAACGGCTGGGGCATGTAATAGCTAACAACACCACCTCAAATAAATATGAGAAAGCTCCATCTCTTTCTGGAACGGTCTGTCGCCTCACCAACTTAATCCCCCGGGATTCCATTTCCGAACCGGAATCAAGCTTGTCATACACTTTGACGGCTTTGGGGTAGGCTGATATACTATTGTCCACTGTAATTCTTCCGCAGACCGCTGGGGAACAGTAATGTTTTTAATAGTTAGCCACTTCCGGGCAAAAGGAGATACCACTGGTGAAGGAGGCACAATTCCAAAAGCTTTTTGAGCCGATCCGAATAGGACAAATGCCGCTGAAGAATCGTATAGTTATGCCGCCTATGGGTACTGGCTATGCAGAAGGTCAAGGCTATGTCGGCCAACGACTCCTCGACTATTATGAAGCACGGGCCAGGGGTGGGGCGGGGCTTATTATCGTCGAGGCAGTAACCCCCGATATGCAATGCCACGTGTTCAATTCCCAATTGAGCATCGGTGATGATAGCTATATTACCGGTTTCCGCAAGCTGGTAGAGGTGATCCATCAACATGGGGCCAAGATAGCCATCCAGCTACAGCATAACACTATGGAAATTAGAGCCGGTGAATGTGTACAGGTATCCCCCTCTCCAATTATGGCACCCTCACGACTTATGGGGCTCTCCGGCAAAACTCCTCATGAACTCACCACCGAAGAGATTAGCGAAATCATAAAGTGGTTTACTTCCGGGGCTAAGCGGGCTCAGGAAGCCGGATTTGACGGGGTAGAGGTACACGGCGCTCACCAGTACCTAGTCGCTTCCTTTCTTTCCTCGGCAACCAATATGCGTAAAGACCAGTATGGCAGTTCAGTGGAGAACAGGGCAAGGATTCTTATCGAAATCCTTCAGGCTATCAGGGAGACAGTGGGTCCGGACTACCCTATATGGCCTCGACTCAATGCCCAAGAATATGGAGTGGAGAACGGCGTCACCATAGAAGAGACCAAACAAGTAGTACCCATGGCTATAGACGCCGGGGCTCAAGCTGTGCACGTATCTGCCTATGGCGCCGGCTCCTACGTAATGTCAGCTCCACTACCGGACTCACCCGGCTTTTTGGTGTCCCTAGCTGAGGAGGTTAAGAAAGTTACTAGTGTGCCTGTGATTGCTGTGGGAAGACTCGACCCTGAGATTGCGGAGCAGACTATTAAGGAAAACAAAGCTGACTTAGTAGCTATAGGTAGACGCCTCATAACTGATCCCGAATGGCCCAACAAGGTGGCTGAGGGAAGGCTGGATGAGATTAACCCCTGCATAGGCTGCATGGAATGTTTAGAACGCCCCATGTTTACCGGTAAGGGTGTAGCCTGTACGGTTAATGCTACTATGGGTCGGGAGATGGAGTATCAGATTCAGCCGGCAGTTAAGGTAAAGAGGGTTATAGTAGCCGGTGGGGGGCCGGCCGGTATGGAGGCGGCCCGAGTAGCAGCGCTAAGGGGTCACCAGGTTGTGCTGCTTGAGAAAGCGTCCAGACTAGGAGGACAACTGAACGTGGCAGCCCTTCCCCCACATAAAGATGACCTTATACCTCAAATTAATTTTCTGGTAAGTCAAGTAGAGAAGGCCGGTGTAGAAATCAGGCTGGGTACTGAGGTAACTCCGGAACTCATTATGGAGATTAAGCCAGACGTAGTCGTTATTGCTGTGGGTAGTACCCCCGCAATACCTGAGATAACAGGTATTGCTAGGCCGAATGTGGTCACTGCCCAAGATGTTCTCTCCGGGGAGCCTGATGTGGGACAAAAGGTGGTCATCATCGGTGGCGGTATGGTCGGCTGTGAGACAGGTAATTTCCTAGCGGAGAAAGGGAAGAAAACAACCATCATCGAAATATTGGAGAGGATGGCAGATGACATGCTTCCTATGGTCAGGCGCCGACTCCTCAATGATCTCAGGAGAAAACAGGTCTCCATGATGACCAGCGTAATATCTGAGGAAGTAACCGCAAACAGCGTGACGGTAACCACTGCTGTAGGTCAAAAAGAAACCATCCCAGCTGATACCGTTATCTTAGCGGTAGGGTACCAGGCAAACAACGACTTAAGTAAAACACTGGAGGGTAAGGTGCCTGAAGTTTATTGTATCGGTGATTCTCGCCAGGTGCAGCGAATGGCGGAAGCCATAAACGATGGCTATCGCACTGGACTCTCCATATGAAGGCGTTCGCCATTGGTCTGTACGTTAATGGTGAGCTCTCTGATATTCTCCAGCATTAGTGCCAGCTAGTTGCAAGAGCACAGCTAGTATTAGGCCAATAACGCCCACCACCCCAAGGATTAAGAAACCTTGCCGATAGCTACCGGTTATATCAAAGATATAACCGGTAGCTATCGGCCCAATAAAAGCCCCGAGTGTCATGCCCGCTTGAACAACACCAAAAAGCACACCGTGAGAACTCAACCCAAACAAATCAGCTATCATCGGTGACATTAGCACAAACGAGCTGCCCCAAGCAAAGCCAAAGAAGGCCGCGAAAATATAGAGCATCCACGCCTCTTTAGCAAACTGCAACCAGATTAAAGCAACCAACATAAAAAAAAGACTAATAATCAAAGCCTTCCTACTCCCAATTTTATCGCTAGTAATACCCATCATAATCCGTCCGCTGGTACTCAGCCCTCCTATAATGGGAAGAGTACTGACAGCACTGGTCGTTGCAATTCCCAGTCCGGTAGCGTGTATAACA
>CAYFEZ010000035.1:0-9306 GCA_964342215.1 uncultured Dehalococcoidales bacterium
ACTGGGGACACGCGGATTTTCAGT
This sequence comes from uncultured Dehalococcoidales bacterium, assembly GCA_964342215.1. Taxonomy (GTDB): domain Bacteria; phylum Chloroflexota; class Dehalococcoidia; order Dehalococcoidales; family CAYFEZ01; genus CAYFEZ01. Next base: position 25 of record CAYFEZ010000035.1, read on the forward strand.
CCGCTGCTCTACCGACTGAGCTACCTCGGCATACTTACCAGGTCTTTAGATTATCTTTCCGCCTATCACCTAGTTTTTCTGCTTGACCTTAATTATAGCAAGAGGACATCGGCGGCGCAACCATCTGGTACAATACGTTAAGCCAGCCAGTCTGCTTCTAGCCATAAAAAAATTTTTTTGCAAACCCCTTGACAAACTGCAAGTAATGTGTTAATCTGATCCGTCTTTAATGTAATTTACGTCGCAATCTTCGCAAACCCTTGACAAGCTGCAAATAGCCTGTTAGACTATTCTAGCTTTGCCGCGGTTTACGGCGTAAAGGTGAGTATTGTAAGAGTATGGTTAAGAAAGTAAAAAGTAAGTACAAAGTAGCAGTAGCTCTGGCATTAGTGCTAGTTATTACAGCTTCATTGTGGGTTATGTCACCCGTTATGGCGCTTGATATAACTTTCCCGTCTCTCCCCTCAAGTGGACAACTGGGTAGCGACTATTCCTTCACGGCAAGAGTAACTGTAGCAGATACAGACCTTTTGCCGATACGGAGTATTAATCTGAATATCTACAACGCGGATGATCGCTCTGGCTATGAAGCCGAATACGACGGTTTGCCATTGGCCGACGGAGCCACCTACTCTTTCGCAGACACAGGTGATGGTCCAGCGGACATTACCGATACTACAACTGGCTCTAACTGGGTAGGATCTGCTACTGGCTATCGTGTCGGCTACGGTTACGAAACTAGCGGTGGGTGGGGCACTTATGCATTAGGTTCTGGTGTCGGCTACGGATATGGCTATGACACTTATGAAGAAAATTCTGGTGTAGGCTATTATGGCTATGGCTATGGCTCTGGTTATGGTTATGGTTATATTACTTATGGAGAAACCTGGATAGAATATGATATTACTTGGACATCGCCATCAGATTGGCCAAGTGGTGATTACGCCGTTGAACTCGAAGTTCATGGTAGTGAGGACCTGGTCTTCACCGGTACCAGTGATGAATTCACTCTTTTGACTCCGTCTAGTGGTACAGGTTGGTCAGGTGTTACTTATGGCACCAGCTCCATAGATGATGATGGCCAATTTACCGAAGAGGTTACTGCCAGCTCTGACGATGGTAACGCTACGTTAACTGTCGAGGAAGGTACCATCGGTCTCCAAGAAGACGGGCAGCCTCTGGTTGAGATGAGTGTCCAAGTAAATGATGCCCCTCCAGCTCCGCCAGAAAACGCCGCAATTGTCGGAGAGGCTTATGATTTGGAACCTGATAATGCTACCCTTGACACACCAGCAACACTCACCCTTAGTTATGATGAGCCGCTCCCCGATGGAGCCAACGAAGAAGATTTGTTTATCGCTTACTGGGATGAAGAGAACGGTGTGTGGGAGGCGCTTGAGAGTACGGTGGACACAGAGAACAATGCCGTCTCCGCCCAAATAGACCACCTCGCCACCTATGCTATCTTAGCCTGGGTTGAAGCTGCCGATTCTGTTGCCAGTAACCTGACCATAACTCCAGCTACAGTCAACCCCGGAGAAACTGTAACTGTCAGCTCTTTAATTACCAACCCCGGTCACCTTACCGGTAGCTATACAGTTACACTGGCAATAGATGGTATAGTTATAGCTACTACAGACGTAGAATTAGCTGCCGGCGCCAGCCAAGTAGTAACCTTCACCACCTCCCAACTCATTCCCGGAACCTATACCGTGACTATTAATGGCCAATCAAGCTCATTTACGGTGCTGGCACCGCCAACGGCTGAGCCGCTACCGTCACCCGCACCTGCGACTACACCGACACCGTCTCCTGCGCCGGCACCAGCACCATCACCGGCGGTAGTGAACATTCCGGCAGGTGCACCTGCTCCGGCACCTGCACCTGCTCCGGCACCTGCACCTGCTCCGGCACCTGCTCCGCCTACACCGGCCGAGATACCACCAACTAACTGGTGGCTTATTGGTGGTGTTATTCTTGCCGCTGCTGTGGTTGTTGGCGGTGGTACGTTACTAATACTTAAACGGTGGTGGTGACATTAGCTTTAAGGGTTAGTTTTGCACAGTTAGTGTGGCTAACTCGGGATGTCTCAGAATACCGGGGCAGAGCTAAAATGGACGGGACAACACAGACGGGATGTATGGGGATAGTGGTACGCCACCCGGCGCGCGAGACCTGAGGCAAACTCTGGTCCATCCGACCCCCGTGGGAATGCAGATGTAGGAAACCAGCATCGGAATCCATAGGGGACGGTATGGAAACTTCAGCAGCGATTTATGTACGCCGCTCGGCACTAGACGACCGAGAGGGCGATAACCGCAGCCTTGGCGCTCAGGAACGTGAGTGCCGGGAGTGGGCCGAACGTGAGGGTCTGACCGTAGGCCCTGTCTACCGGAAGATGGTCTCGGAATTGCCGGTGTGGCAGAATTATGGGCAAGCGAGAGGTACGACCCGGTGAAGTATTGGCACAAGCAACGTCAGCCCTATGAATAATCCCGGTTCTTCGATTTGCTTAAATTGGCAATCGTCGTTGCCAGAGGAGTCGCCATGTCGCGAACAAATAGGGCTGTCCTCTGGATAGTTGTTGGACTACTAGTCACGGGCGCTGCTGCCTGTTCAGGCGCCGACACAGTCGATAAGACAACTGCGCCGGTGTCCACAGCAGCGCCGGTATCGACGTCACAGCAAGCAGTTGGCACTACCACGTCAACTGCAATACGAGCTCCGGCGTCGTCTACCGCCGCCTCGGCAAATGCAGCGGACGATGAGGGACCCTCAGAGGAGGATGGGGACGGGCGAAAAGTCGAGGCTCCTGAGCATTCAGAGGGGCAGGTCGGCGAACATGATGCCGGGCAGCTCGGTGGTGGCAACATCTTCACCACAGGTACGCCTGAACAGCAGACCTGCCTGCGAAATGCCCTCGGCGACACGGTGTTCGAGGCAATCGCATCAGGTGCACGAACACCCACTGAGACCGACAACCGGGCGATGAACCCCTGCATCGACGGCGGACCCGACAATGGTGGCAACGAGACCGCATCCCAACCGCCACAGATTCCACCAGACGGTGGCGGAGTTGTATCTCCGCCAGATCCCCCGGCAGGCGGAGGAAGAGGTGGGTTCGCGAGCCTTCCTCCTGAGACGCAGGCATGCCTCAGCAACTCTCTGGGAGTTTCTGCCTACGAGGCAATCATCTCGGGTTCGGTCGCTCCCACTACGGCCCAGAACACGGTCATGGAGGAGTCCTGTGGTTACCCCGGTTCCGGCCCAAGCGCTGACCTGACTATTGCCGACTACCCGTTTCCCGACGCCCCGACTCCTCCTTCACGCTCATATCCGGATGAGATCCATTCCATCTCCGATTCTCGCTTTATCCGGATGAAAGGCCTTCTCGCCGCACCCGGCTACATAGACAACCTCCTAGAGGAAGGTTTCAACACGTGGACCACCCCCGTCACTTACGTGGTCGATTCCGATGGTGCCAGGACCTGGATCGGCGGCATGGGAAACCTGACTGAGGTCGTATCGCTGGCACGCCAGGGAGGGCTTGCCGTAAGGCTTACTCCGGCCAACTTTCAGAATCTCTTTATGGACAACACACCTCAGGCCAACCGTGAGGCCCTGTACGGCGACCGTCTGTCAGCCGCACTGGAGTTGGCTTCCCTGGCTGAACGTCTCAATGTGGAGTACTTCACCCCGATCGGCGAGGCTGAGGGCCAGTTGGACAACTCCGCCTTTGGAGGCTCCTTCGAGTCGGATGCGGACTTGGAGGCAGCTGACAAGATCCTTGATCCGGAAGGAGACCCTGCCCTCACAGCACGGTCCGCCCTTATGAGCACCTGGCTAGAGACAATGGCGCCCGAGCTTAGAGGCGTGTTCAGTGGTCGTCTGGTCGCCCACTTCGGAACGCCGCATCCCGGAAACCTGGTTCCCAGCTATGACCTTGTGGGAGTAACCCTCGACCATCACCGTGTCACCGACCTCGATGCCTTCCGCGCCCTTACGGCAGCATCGCTGAACTCCACATCAACCTCCGCCAGCCGGAGCGGAATCTCATGGGGGGTAGTAGAGACCTACTTCTACTGGAGCCAGATCGCCGATCCCGGCCGCTACACCGACTGGGACACTGGCGGCGCCAGCCTCGACCGTATCGAGGCCGGCGATGTCGCTGAATGGGAGGACCAGGAAGAGGTCGCGCTCCTACGCGACCTACAGGATGACTACTTCCGGATCGCCCTCGATGAGTACTCCGCGCTACAGGGCGGGAGCTGGTTCGACGCCGGGGGTTGGATCAACCCAGGCGTGGAGATCGCCGGTTCGGCAGCTGAGACCGTTCTCAGTGACTTCTTCCGCAACCGCTGAGCGGCTGAGCCAGTCGGTCAAGATATCTACAAGCTTTCGGCCGCCGCCGCCATCATCACCGGCCTCTTCCAGAAGTTACGTAAGGAGAACGGCAACGCCCACGGGCGAGCTATCGACATGCTCGAGGACATCAGTGACACGGTCCACGAGATCGACGAGCAACTCGATGAAGTCATCGAATGGCAAGACGACCACCAGAAGCACCACGACCGCCAGGCCAGAACCCCCCGCTAATAACCCCCAGAAAGACTTGCTGTGGCCCCCCATTCAGAGCTAGAGAGTTGTCTATTCCCTCATCTCAGGGTGGGTGTGGAGAAATCTTAGCAGATTATCACGAACCATCAGCCCGATAACCTTACCATTATTGGATACCGGAATATGGTTTATATTATTCTCATCCATTTGCTTCATGATACTTAGCACATCCTGATCAAAGCTAACCATCTTTTGCTCGTCAAACGGGACCATTATCTCTTTTGCCTGAGTTACATCCCACTTTTGCTGTGGAACAGATTGAATATCGTCTAATGTCAGAATACCTCCCAGCTTATCTCCATCAGCTATCAGTAAATAGTTGTGTCCGGCAGAAAAGTCATGCTCATAAACTAACTGACCAACGGTAACATATGAAGGAACTAGCGGGTAGTCTGAAGTCATCACCTGTGCCGCCGCAACCGCCTGAAGCGTGCCACGTCATCGCACCTGACGGTAACTGGATGCAGCCGCATGTTCCAGAAACCAGCCGATAAAAACGAACCACAGACCACTAAACCAATTCAAACCGAATGGGCGCAAGAGTACTATTAAAATCCCCCCGACAATGAAGGCATAACCGACGGCTCGCCCTACTTGGGTAGCAATCCGGGTAGAGCGTCTATAATTACCGGTAACTCGCCAAAGAAGGGAGCGGAAAACTCGGCCGCCGTCCAGTGGAAAACCGGGAATCATGTTGAATGCAACTAAAGCCAAATTTATAATAGCCAGCCATAAAAGAATGGCGGCTATGGGTTCAATTGCTTTCTGAGTAAGCCACCAGAGTAGAAAAAATATACCACCAATAGCTAGACTACAAGCGGGACCGGCGACAGCCACCTTGAACTCGATACTAGGGTCTGCCGGCTCCTTAGTCATCTGAGCCACGCCGCCAAAGATAAACAGGGTTATGCTTTTTATGGGGATACCATTAGCTCTGCCTACTAGGCTATGAGCTAGCTCGTGGGCAACCACTGAACTAAAAAAAAGCAGGCTTGCAACTATACCAGCCACCCAATAGAACCACTGGGACCAGTTAGGATAGACCAAAGAACCAGTAAGGAAAATAAATAGAATAGACCAAGTAAAGTGGAGCCTGAGCTGTATGCCAAAGACCTTGCCCAGGTTAAATGATTTCCCCATTATTAACAACGGTACTTTTCTCGATTCAAAACCCTCCGCTCTATTACCCCGCCCGCTAGCATTTTGGAACCAAGAAACCTAAATACTTCTCCACTAGACCCAAAGAACAATACTCTCCGCACATACTGCAAGCGCCCCCCACGATTGGAATTTAGCGACCTCTCTGCACCTGGTAATCTCAGATTAAGTGTTACTTTGTTGACACCGACAGGACATGATTTAAGTACCGGTGAAATGAGGTTTTCTTTTCTCGAGAAAGGCATTAACCGCCTCTTTAAGATCATTAGTCTGAAAACACATCATCTCTAGAGAAATAGAAGTTGGCAAAACCAAATTCAGTCTCTCACTTACTATCTTGTTGATTGCCATCTTAGTGTATTTAATCGCTAGTGGGGGGATATCAGTAACCAAGCGCTGAGCAAAGGCCATCGCCTCGGGCATAAGCTGATCGTGGGGTACCACCTTGTTTATTATTCCATTTCTCTCGGCTTCCTTAAGATCTAGAGCATCACCAGTAAATAAGTATTCCTTCGCCTTAGCCATACCCATCAGTAAAGGCCATACTACACACCCGCCGTCCCCAGCTGATAACCCAACCCTTACATGGGGGTCAGCAATACGAGCGTTCTCAGCAACAATGATTATATCGCAGGATAAGGCCAGGGAAGCACCTAACCCTATACAAGGCCCATTCACCGCGGCTATGACCGGCTTAGGCAAGTCGATTATATTACCGATAATATTAATGGTCTCCTCGATGGGAGGATGTGGGTTGTTTTCTGGATCCTCGGCCTGTGCTTTAATCCACCTTATATCACCGCCAGTGGAGAAAGCTCTACCCGCCCCGGTTAGAACCACCGCCCATACCTCATCATCCCAGACCAAGTCCTCGAAAACATGCACCAGTTCCCGGTGAAGTTCAAAGGTAACGGCATTCAAAGCGTCCGGTAAGTTCATGGTCACAATAGCCACTTTGTCTTTTTTCTCCACTATCAGATTCTCATACCGACTGTAATCCATTTATATTACTCTCCTTCTAGTTAAATAATTACTAGCGCTGTGCTATAGTAAATGATTACCCTCTACCTTGTCAATATGGGTACACTCGGATGAGTACAATAACTTGACAATCAAATTATGGTTGTGTTATATGATTTTAGCGTATAGCGAACCATTAGAACTCCTTGTGTGGAGTACCGATTCTGGAGGAGGTAAACCAGTGAAAATTAAACGAGTCTTGGGGATTAATGCGCTTTGTGAGACCGGAACGATGGACAAGCTAGTAGATTTTTTCCGGGATAACCTGGAGACAAAGATAGATCCTGAGATGCCCTGGCTAGCCCAGTGGGGACACCGTGCCCGAGTCGCTTATCTGGGAACAGAAAACCCTTTCATGTTAGAAATAAGCGAATCAATCGATGATGAACTACCTATAGGCAGACAACACAAAAAGCTAGCCCCAACTTTTCAAATTCTCGGACTTGAGGTTGAAAATCTCGACGAAGCCATTGCTGAACTACGGACCAAAGGCATAAGGGTCAGTGATAAACGAAAAATAGAGGACCCAAGATTTGAGGAACTGCACGAGTGCATGATACACCCGAAGAGTGCCTTCGGCCTGATAATTGAATTGCTGGAAGTCAAGGAGAAAAACCATAAGCGGGAAAGTAGTTGAATCACTGCCCTACAATCAAAAAAAGGGTATCAGTTAATGAAAATTACCAAAGTCCCTGGGGATTAATGCCTTCTGCGAAGATGAGATGTTGGACGAGGTAACCGAATGTTTTAAGGATGTTCTGGGGGCCGCAATAGGTCCCGCCCAATCTTGGCTAGGGCAATATGGGTTTCGTGCTAAAGGTGCCTAGCTGGGAACAAAGACACCTTTCCGCGTAGAACTAGCGGAATCAATTAATGATGAACTAGTTACCGGCAAACAGATAAAGAGAACCGGTCCTAGTTTTGCTATTCTTCATGTTAAAGTTGACAGCACAGATGAAGCCATTACCGAACTGCAGGCCAAGGAGCTAAGGGCCAGTGATAAGCGAAAAATAGAAGACCCAGGATTTGAAGATGGTGGTTTTTATGATTGTATGATACCCCCGAAGAGTGCCTTCGGCTCAATAATTGAATTAGATGTGTCAAGGAAAGACTATTAAAGGGTCTAAGGTATTCTGGGCCGAAAAGTAATCGCCTCAAAAGGACAGGTCCCCTCACACGTACCACAAACGGCACACCGGCTATCATCAATCTCCACCTTTCCGCCTTTTGGCTTGATGGCAAAGTATCCACAGCTAGGGACACACCAGTGGACACAACCCTCACACTTACTTAGGTCAACCACTGCTTGAAGGCTTGGAATACCGCCTCTCTCCAATGGTTCCTCTCTAACCACCTGACGATAACGCGCATCGAAATTATCAAAGATTCCGCCCTTTAGATCAGCTATACTTTGCACATTATGTTCGTCAAGCCAATTATTTATCTCAGTCAGCCACTCGGTCACCACCCCATACCCCCGGAGCATAATCTTTCGGCAGACTTGAACGATATCAGCCCCACTCAAAATCAACTTAATAACATGCTGCCACTCCCAAACACCAAAGCTACCACCGACAGGGATAGTCACGCCGCTCAACCGGCATCGGGCAATACAGGCATTGACCCAAGGCATGGTTTGACCCCCAGGAAAATATTGCCAAGTATCTCGAAAAGGAAAACGCCTTGTCTCAATATCAAAATCAAGAGCCATAGTATTGTCAAACATTGTAATCCCATCCACTCCAGCATCCTGAAGCATCTTGGTCCGTTCCACAACGGGAAAGTCAAAGGGGTCCGATAGTTTAACCGTTACTGGCACTGGAAACTTTTTCTTGGCTTTGGTTATCAACTCAGGAACGTCAAGGAGGTTGAAAGCGCTATTCGCCAACGGGAGCTCGACAAAATCACCGTCGCCGTTAGCTAATATTTGAGCAAGTATGTCAAAATGCTTATCATACACCTCTTCCGGTGACGTATCACGTGGCGCTCCAAATTCTATACCAAAAGTGCTGATACCTATCTTGGCTTTGTCCCCTACCACCTGCCTCACTTTGTGGGCAAACTCTACATACCCTTCCTCACCCCAAGTTGAACCAACCTCACCAGCCGAATGAATATCCATATTCTCCTCCCCTAACTGCGGATTCCACCGTGCATAAGGTTGGAAACGGCTGACCACTCTAAATCTTGGTACAGCATGCTGATATCCGGCCTGTCCCAGGTACCCCGGTGCCATACTCTTCAAAATGAAGCCAGCCACTCCAGCTTCCACAGCCGCCCTGCAGCCATCCACTGTGTCATAATTTGGACCTGACCCCCCAATAATGGGATTCTTAAAATCCATCCCGGCATATTTAACTGATAGGTCTGCCATCTTTCTCCTCATATACTAGATTTAGTTACTTTTTCCCAATCCTTTAGAACGATCATCAGTCCACCGTCTTACCTTGAAGACAGCATGAGGCAAGGCGTCTGTAGCCTCCTTAA
>CAYFEZ010000036.1:0-9271 GCA_964342215.1 uncultured Dehalococcoidales bacterium
TGCTTACCGGTTTTGATAATAATCGCCGGTCGGTAGAATTCCTCTGCTAGTCTACCGGCTACTAGTCCCGCGATTCCCGTCGGATAGTCCTCATCACTGGCGATCAGTAGTGGTGTCACCCCTTGAGCTAATATGTGTTCTCTGGCTTTAGCTAAGACTCTGCTGGTTAGCCTTTGTCGTTCCGTATTTTTTTGTTCCAGCCATATAGTTAGCTCCTCTGCCTCTTGCGGGGAGTCTGCCATCAGTAATTTGTAGCTGGTCATGGCGTGCTCTAATCTGCCGGCTGTATTTAACCGCGGGGCGATGACCCAAGAGATGCTTTCCGGGTCAAGGCTACCAATGGTTAGTCCAGTCCTGGTTATCATTTCTCTGATACCTAGACGGGGGCTGGCATTAAGGAGACTCAGTCCTTGCTTAACAAGATACCTGTTTTCTCCTATTAGCGGTACCATATCGGCTATGGTTCCCAGGGCAACTAGGTCAATTAGTGTCTCCGGTTGTTTCTCTCGGCCAATGCTCTGGAACAGGGCTTGCATGAGCTTGAAGGCAACGCCGACACCAGCCAGTTCGGAACCGGGATAGTTTGAATCAATTCGCTTGGGATTAATAACAGCAATGGCCGGTGGGATTTCCTCCAGAGGGGTATGGTGGTCGGTAATAATTATATCTAGTCCAATCTTTTTTGCTTTCTCAACCTCATGTAGGGCGGTAATCCCGCAATCAACGGTAATGACCAGACTGATACCCTGTCGGGAAAGATTCTCCAGAGCGGCTGTTTTAAGTCCATAACCTTCAGTTAGGCGATGGGGTATGTAGGGAGTAGCCTTTCCGCCGAGGATAGTTAGCCCCTGCATAAGCAGGGCTGTTCCGGTGATGCCATCAACGTCAAAGTCACCGTAGATAGCAATGTTTTCACTAGAAAGTAATGCCTGATAAATCCGGGCTACTGCCTGGTGCATATCAGGCAGTAGTAAGGGGTTACCGGACAGGCGTTGATCAGCCGCGATGGCTAACTCCAGTTGAGATGGTTCGGTGAGACCGCGATTATGCAGTAACTGAACGATTAGCGGAGGAAAGCCGGAAGCGCTAGCCAGTTGCTGGTCGTCAATAGACGGGAGAAGATTCCAGCGACTATGGTTCAAGGTTATGCCTCGGCATATTGCTGGAAAACCAGAACCGAGTTATGGCCACCAAACCCGAAGGAATTAGATAGAGTGGTGGTAATCTTGGCTCGGCGAGCTACATTGGGCACATAATCTAAATCACATGTAGGGTCTGGATGGGTAAGGTTTATCGTCGGTGGTATTATTCCCTGCCGGATAGCCATAATACATATCGCGGCTTCAACGGCACCGGCACCACCAATGAGGTGTCCGGTCATTGATTTCGTTGAGCTTATCGGAATGTGATAGGCATAGTCGCCAAATACGGCCTTTATTGCCATAGTCTCCACTTTGTCGTTTAGTTGTGTAGAGGTACCATGGGCGTTAACATAGTTAATTTCAGTAGGCGTAATCCCGGCATCGTGAAGCGCCATCTGTATCGCCCTGACGGCGCCCGCCCCGTTTTCATCCGGCTGAGTCATGTGGTAGGCATCGGCACTAATCCCGTAGCCGATAATTTCAGCCAGGATGTTGGTTCCCCTCTTTTGGGCATGGGCTAGGTTTTCCAGGACAAGGATAGCTGCTCCCTCACTGATGACAAAGCCGTCCCGTTCCGCATCAAAGGGGCGAGAAGCTAACTGAGGCGCCTCGTTCCTTGTTGAGATGGCTTTGAGAGCATTGAAAGCGGTAATGCCTATCGGGTTTATTATTGACTCACTACCGCCAGCCAGCACAACTTGGACGTCACCGTTCTTAATAAGCTCATAAGCCGCCCCGGTGGCATCTGAGCCGCTGGAGCAGGCTGATGTAGTGCATAGATTTGGGCCTTTAGCTCCCAGAGCGATTGACACCTGCGATGCCGCCATGTCCGATATCATCATTGGCACTAGGAAAGGGCTCACTCTATCTGGTCCTCTTTCTAACAGTACCTTTATCTGTTCAAACAAGGTAGTTAGCCCGCCAATACCGCTACCAATGATGATACCAATGGTATCTTGATTACTAGAGTTAATTTGTAGTTTAGATTGTTGCACTGCTTCTAGGCTGGCAGCTATGGCCAATTGGCTAAAGCGATCCATGCGGCGAGCATCCTTGCGGTCCATGTAATTAGTAGGCTCAAACCCTTTTACCTCGCCGGCAAATTTGGTTTCCATGAGTTCAGAATCAAATAAGGTAATGTAATCAATACCGGACTTACCGGTGATAATGCCTTCCCAAGTAGTAGAGACATTCAGACCAAGCGGGCACAGCATGCCCATGCCGGTAACTACTACCCTATTATTGGAACTGTTCATAATCACTTAACCTTAATAGATAAACACTATGCTTAGTCTGGTTCCATGTGGCGCTGGCGATGCTGACCTGCCTAGAGGATAGATATCCCAGCCCACCTTGGTCGCCATAAGGAAAGCATCCATGCCTTCTCCTTCCATACAAGAGCGGGCGTAGAGCGGATACTTGCATGCTTGTCCTGGGGTCAAGGCGGCGCATTCATCGTTGGGACAAAAGAAACGTTTGCACGGGCCACCGCCGTATCCCACCGCAAAATAATAACCGTCATAAAAGGCTTCAGACTCAACTCCGGCCAGAATGTCAAGTTGTGTTTTGGAATCACGGAGATACTGCTTGTACTGTTGGGGGGTGCGCTCTCCGGCTAAAGTTTCCGTGGGTAACTTTTGCCGTATAAATATAGCATAATGGAAGTTGCTAACTAATTTTCTTGTTTCCTCTAGTTCCATGGCGTGGGGAGGGCAGTTAATGTTGGTTCCATAATAGGTGCATTTAGGGTAAGTGCACTTTGCTCGTACTCTTTCGTCAATCACTACCATATCAGTGGTGATTATCTTGGCATCGGTGGCGCCAATTTCAATGGCCCTTTGTCGGTATTTTTCTAGGTCTTGTTGGAGCACTCCATCCGGAATTTTCTCAGTAACTTTACGAGTCGGCACTTTCTCTGCAGTTTTGCGAACCATTCGGTCGTTCCTTTCAATGATTTAGCTTAATAGGGTATTATGTATATCGTCATTATAATACTCGGGTAGTTGATAGTCAATTTGGGGATGGAAACGAGATGAAAGATGGTGAAGTGGGTAAGGGGCATAAAAGCATAAGGGTTGCTCTGGATACCTTAGGCTGTAAGCTTAATCAAGCGGAGACAGAGCATTTAGCGAAACAGTTTGCTGAGGCCGGATATCGGCTGGTATCTGCCACAGATGAGGCTGATGTCTACATTCTAAATACCTGTACGGTTACTCATGTTGCTGACCGTAAATCTCGTCATCAGCTTAGAACGGCTCAGCGCCGGAATCCCGCTGCCTTGCTGGTAGCTACCGGATGCTATGCTGAGCGAGCGCCCCGGGAATTGGCTCAGCTTGACGGGGTTAGCCTTGTCTTGGGTAATAGTGAGAAATCACACTTATTACAGTTGGTGAAGGAGTCGGGTTATACCGGTAGTCCGGTCTACGGTCAAAGTGATTTGTCAGGTCGCCATAATACTGGTTTCCGAATTCGTGCCGTTATTAAGGTCCAGGATGGCTGTAATAGCTTTTGCACGTACTGTATCGTACCTCTAGTGCGGAGCCGAGAGACAAGCCTACCCGTTGATGATGTTGTTGCCGAGGTCAGGTACCGGCTGGCCGCTGGCTACAAAGAGGTGGTATTAACAGGGGTCAAGATTGGTTCGTATAATCATAACGGGGTTAATCTAAGTGGGTTGCTGGAGCATATCTTGGAGGAGACTAGTGTAGTCCGGGTACGGCTCTCCTCTCTTCAGCCTCAGGAGCTCTCCCCTGGGATTATCGGACGGTGGAGTGACCCGAAGCTATGCCGCCATTTTCATCTTTCCTTACAGAGTGGTAGTGACACTGTGCTTAATCGGATGAAGCGGGGTTATTCGGTTTGTGAGTACAAAAGGGCGGTATCTCTAATTCGGACGCTGGTACCGGAGGCAGCTATCACCACCGATATTATTGTCGGCTTCCCCGGTGAGACGGACGATGAATTTAGTGAGAGTTATGATTTCTGCCGCCAGATGGGGTTTGCCCGTATTCATGTCTTTCCCTACTCATCACGCCGGGAAACTCAGGCGGTACATATGTCAGGACAGGTTGGAGATAAGACTAAGAAGCAGCGAAGTCAAAAAATACTGGCCTTATCTGAAGAAAGCACCCGAAGGTTCAGCCAACGGTTTTTGTGCAGGACTATGCTTGTCTTGTGGGAGAAGCGGACTAACGGCACCTGGTCAGGCCACACCGATAACTATATCAAGGTCTATACCAGAAGTAGTGATGATTTAACCAATAAGCTCTTGCCCGTAAAGCTAGTGGAAGTTAGATGTGATGGGGTGTGGGGGGAGGTGATAAATGGCTGATTTACAAGTGACAGGAGCATGACAAATATTAAACTAAGATATAGGATTACGGGAGCAAGTATGAGAGGATATTAGGGCTTATAGTTTTACTAGGGACGACGAAAACACGCAAATATGTAATGAGTTGACAATAACCGTTTTGAAATATTATTGGTGGAAGAGTTATTTGACGGGACGTATCCTGATGAAATAATATTTTTTGAGTTCTACAAAGGGACAGGCCAAAACATTGAGATTACTGCTGACCAAATCAACAAGGCAGGAATCTCGCAGCGGAAATCGTCTCTCTATATCCCCAGTACCACCGAGGTTTCAGCCTGGCGCCAGGGGATGTCCCAATAGGTGTTGAGTAATTCGTCTTTATCAGGCAGGAGCTTAAAAGCATGTTTCTGGTAGAATGTAATCGCCCACTCGGCATCAGCCCAGGTTCCCACCAGCAGACGGGAGGTAGTTACCAGACTTTTGAGATGATTCAAGAGCTTACCGCCTATTCCCTGCTGTTGATAATGCGGTAATACATAGGAGTGGCGGATGAGGGTAACATCCTTAATCGGCTCGAATCCCATTACCCCGACCATCTCTCCGTTCACCTCCCAGCCGAAAAAAGTCAGTCGTTTCATTTCTCGTTCCAGCTCGTCTAGAGGCATATAAGGTTGGTGGTAGCGGTCAGACGGGATAACACCATCGTAGGCCTTGGCGGCTTCGTTAATGATGGCATATATCCGCCCTCTATCTTGTGGCTGGCATTCACGAATCATAGTTGTGTTACTACTCGGGGGAAAAGGGTGTCATGGCTGGCTATCTGTTTGCCTACCTGGTTCCGGAGCTTGGCGCAGACCGTAGTATTGGTCATTCCGGAGGAGGCGAGTTAACATCTCAACTGAAGTGCCGTACGAATCTCCACTACGCCGTTCACTCAGTTGCCTCCCCAATTCCTCCAATTCAAGAGGTTGGTTCCCATTAGCCAGGTAATAGCGGAATATACTCTCTAGTATCGGTAATTTGTAAGTTACAAACTCCGGGGTTTTAGAGCAGCACTTTTTAAAGGCAGAAAAAAGGCTAGTAACTTTAGTCTTTCCTTCCTTTATCTTCAGCCGCTCTCTGCACTTAGGGCACAAGCAACGCTGAGCTGAGGTCAGGAAGGAACGACTGTTTTGTTGGTACCAATCTAAATCAATAAACCATTTTGGTGCAGGTTGGTCAGTCTTTATATCTTCCTTATCATCCACGACGTTTTCTCCTCTAATTTTAGTTTTCACTCCCCCCCCTGGCTACCTTGATTAAATCAAGGTATTCTGTGTGAAGTTTCAGTATTTCGGAGACTTCACCGTCTACCTGGTAGGGTTCACCCACAAATACTTTACCATATTCCTCAACCTCGCCCTGGGTAGGGTCATCCAAGCTAGTGAATTTCTGGCGGGCTTCAATAATTCCCAGGTCAAAGGGCAGGGTAAAATAGAGGTCAGCTATCACCCTATTTATCCCCAAGCTATATAAAGTTCTCCATCCCTTAGGTATCTCACCGTTATACTTGCTGCTCGGCAACAGCGTGAGCAAATTCATCAGGCTAAGGCTGCCTATCCCTTTAAGAATCTTTAACGGAGCCACTGTTATCAGGTAGTCACTGGACAGAACAACATTAGGTACCCAGAATGTCGGTACCGCTAGGGGTTTAGGTAGAGGATTGTCCACCTCCACCCAGATACAATCCTTTACATCCAGTGTTAATACTCTCGGGGAATTGTAACCTAAAGCTTGGTATATCGGGTGGATAGAACTACCGCCGGGGGCTCCTTCCAGCAGGAGAATATCGGCATCACTGACCTGTCTGATGCCCTTTATTATCACTGATAGTATATCCCAGCTGGTAGTTACTGGATATGGTACCGAGTAAGCGGCGCTGGGTTTAATTAACACGCGCCGCGCTCTGGATATTGCCAAAGGTGCTTCAAAAACAAACTCCGAAGCGTTAAATATCAACTTTTTCTCCTCAGTGAAATATGTAAGCTTTTTATTTCTTTAACCCCCTTCAGACTGGATACCATACCGAGTAATGTTTTTGCCATAATATCCTTGACAAATGGTTTTATCGGAATAAAGGCATGGTTAATAAATAGCTCAATGTCGTTTTCTTTGAGTTGAGTCCGTAGCCAGTTCTCAATTAAATCAGCCGTACCTCGGATTTCATCTCTGGGGAGTTGGGGTATATCTATATCCAACGGTTCATCGGTAACTACCGCTAGTAGTTGTTTGGGTTGAGTTAGTAGCCCTTCGCCCTGTTCTTTAAGGTGCACCTCGATTTTAAACGTGTCGCTGGTCTTAAATCCTTCGGTCAAGAGAAGGTCATAGTCCCAGTCAATGAAACGAGATAATTCTCGTGGATTAAGGTCACCTTCCAATTGCTTCATAATCGCTAGCTTATGGGATGAGCAAATCGCTACCACTTCACTACCTGCCTGGCCAAATCGCCAGCTATCCTTACCCACCTTGTCGATTTCAAAATTCTCGTGGGTGTGCTTGATAACCGCCAGCCTGTATCCTCGCTGCTTAAGCTCAATGATTAAGGCCTCCAGCAGCGTTGTTTTGCCGGATTGTGATTTTCCTACGATAGAAATAATGGGATGCATGCTAAAATTCCTCACTCCAATCCAGCATCATTACTTGCCCCACATCTCCCGCCTCTACCCGTGTCCTATCCTCAGGAACAACTACTAGCCCATTAGCCAATGTCATTGAGGTTAGAATCCCGGACCCCTGAGGGCCAGTGGGGCGAGCGAAATACTGGCCGTCCCGTTTTTCTACTACCGCCCGGGCGAAAACGCGGCGCCCGTCGCGATTTGCAACGGGACTTTCTAGGACCGCTTCTATGGTGGGCTTGGGTAAATTCTTCTTTCCCATCATCTTAAGGATAGCCGGGCGAGCAAATAATTCAAAAGTAATCATAGAGCTAACTGGATTGCCAGGTAAACCCAGATGGGGTATGTTTCTGGCTTTACCTGCCTTACTGGTCCCCTTAATAGTGCCAAAGGCTAAAGGTCTTCCTGGTTTCATTCGAACTGTCCAGAAAGTAATTTCACCCTCTTTAGCCAGAACATCTTTTACCATATCGTAGTCCCCAACTGACACGCCACCGGTAGTTATCAGCAGATCAGCAGTTAGACCCTGACGGAGCTTGGTTACCAGCGAGTCCTCTTTATCTAAAGCAATCCCCAGTATGTGGGGAATACTACCATAGCGCTGAGCTAAAGCTGCCACGCTATAAGTATTACTGTTATATATCTTACCTTCAGGCAGCGGTTGATTAATCTCTACTAGTTCATCCCCGGTGGCTAGCATAGCGACCACCGGGCGACGAATAACTGGTACTGTGCTGCGTCCCAAAGAGGCCAAGACGCCAACCTCTGATGGTCTGATTACGGTTCCTTGCCTTAATACGAATGACCCTTTGGTAATATCCTCACCAGCCCGGCGGATGTTCAAGCCGGGATTTACTTCACCTAAAATACCTATTTCATTAGAAGCCTTCTGGCGCTGAGTTTCATTCGTATCCTCAAATTTCACCACGCTGTCGGCACCCTTTGGTACTGGTGCTCCGGTCATGATGCGGATAGCCGTGCCTGGTACTACCTCGCGTCTGGGGATTGATCCAGCCGCGGCCGTATCAATAACCCGTAAAAATCTGGGAGACTGCGGGCTGGTCCCATAAGTATCGCTTGATAGAACCGCATAGCCATCCATAGCGGAATTATCCAGAGGAGGGATATTTATACCAGCATATACATCCTCCGCCAGAACCTGTCCTAGGCAGTCTAGAACAGGGCTCTGTTCTTCTTCCAGTACATCTACATAACTAAGGATCTTCTCTAAAGCCTGCTCAACACTTATCATTACTTATTTTTCCCCTCTTACCAAAAGTTGTTAAACACTCTTTATTAGTTCTCTTGCCTTCTCTAAATCAGCTTCAGTATTAATATTGAAAAAGCTCAAGTGTTGGGGATCAAACTTATCGATTTCCTCTGCCTCTACGTACCTTACTTTTACCAATGAGAAAAGTTGGTAGACCTGTAGGCTACCCTGCCTAAGCAGAGATTCTATAGGAGCCAAGCAACTTTTTGAGTAAATTGAATGAAGCGGTTCCACCAATTTGCCCAATCGGGGAACTACTAGATCAAAATCAGCCAAAAGTTGCATCATATAACGCAGTAAGCCCTGGTTCAAAAATAACATATCGCAGGCGATTACAAGGTTGTAAAGTGATTCCGAGGCGACTAAACCGGTATAAATTCCACCTAACGGTCCTTTACCAGGGTAATTGTCAGTTACTATTTTTAACCTTGGGTGGCCAGTAAATTGGATAAAGGGCTGCTCGGCACTGGTAACTAGGACGACCTCACTATTAAACATTCTCAGACGAAACAAGACCCACTGTAACAAATTTCTATTGTCAACAGTTTCAAAAGCCTTATCACGCCCTAAACGTAAACTCTTGCCACCAGCAAGAACAATACAACTTATATCCAATTACAATTTCTTGGTTCCTTAGTCTACCCCCCTTATATTATTATACCACTGAAGTCAACAACCCTTGTTGTTGGAGATTCATTGTTGCCCTTACCTTCTGTATCTACTGTTGCTTTAAGGGAAGGGGAAGAATAGTTTTGGGTAGGGTAAAGCCCGCAAAGCTACTCTTAAGAAAAGAGGCTGTCTATGTTATAATTTGCAGGATGGGGATATAGCTCAACCGGGAGAGCGCTGCGTTCGCATCGCAGAGGTCGGGGGTTCGAATCCCCCTATCTCC